>DATGCC010000270.1:0-4606 GCA_035312345.1 Rhodothermales bacterium | reverse complement strand
TGATAGACGACCAACGTGCCGAGCATCAGGACGATGGCAATGACAAACTGGGTGACGACCAGCGTACTCCGCAACCGAGAGCGCGACTTGCCCGTGTGAGCAGGCCCCTTGAGGACCACCGCAGGCTGAAACCGAGAGAGGTAGAAGGCTGGATAACTCCCAGCCGCAATCCCCACCACAAGCCCCATCCCGACGAACAGCGCCAGATTATCAAGGAAGGCGTGTTGCTGAAACCCTAGCGTCTTGCCCGTAAATGCATTGAACACGGGCTGCAGCAATTCCGCCATCACCACTGCCAGCGTGATGCTGAGAAACGCCAGCAGGATTGACTCGCCCAGGAATTGCAGAATCAGGTCGCTCCGGTTGGCCCCCGTCACCTTCCGCAGGCCGACTTCTTTGGCCCGCCTCGTAGCGCGCGCCGTGGTCAGGTTCATGAAGTTGACGCAGGCAATAAACAGGATGAAGAACGCGACGGCGGAGAGCAGATAAACGTATTGAACATCGCTGTTGGGAGCCAACTCACCAACTAGATGAGAGCGAAGATGTATATCCGTCAAAGGCTGTAGGTGAAGCTGGTTGGTGCGGGCCATTTCCTCACCCCGGTGCTGTACCAGGAAGTCCGCCAGCTTTGCCTCCAGTTGATCCGGCGACGCCTGTTCGTCGAGCAGCAGGTACGTGGCATAATTGGGGCTGTCCCAGCCGAACGGGCCGAACCAGCTTTCCATCGTCGCGATGGATCCCACTACATCCATGGGGAGATGGGTATTGGCGGGGAGGTCGTCGAGGACGCCGGTGACGGTAAACGCATGCTCACTGTTGACCACAACGGTCTTGCCCAACGCCTCCTCGTCACCAAAAAGGGCGCGGGCTTTCGACGCGCTGAGGACCAGCGTGTACGGTTCTCGGAGGGCTGTCTCTGGATCTCCCGCAAGAAACGGAAGGTCGAAAACTTCGAACAATTCAGCATCTGCCCAATAACAATCGCCCGAGTCGATGTGCTGGTCATTATAGCTCAGGCTCGGCCCGACCGGCGTGAGGCGCACGGCCTCACGAATCTCTGGAAACTCGGCCTTCAGTAAGGGCCCCAAAAGTGGATCAACCAGCACCGCGTGGAGGCCCGGTACGCCATCGTCGTCGAACCGCTCATGGGTGACGCGATAAATGTCATCGGCGTGGGTGTAGAAGCGGTCGTAGCTGCGCTCGTCCTGCACAAAGAGAATAATCAGCAGGCAGGCCGCCATCCCGATGGCAAGCCCAACCACATTAATAAAGGTGTAGGCTTTGTGCTTGAGTAGATAGCGATAGACGATCTTTAGATAGTTGCGTACCACCGCTCACCTCCGGGCCATTGCGAACCCCGCTTGTGGACAGAATCGAGACTATCTGCCCGTACGACAAGCGCTGTGCCTAAGTAGCAGCCGGAAAAACACCTTTCACTCCACCCATTTTATATAAACTTTTGTTTGTGTAATACATAGATAAAATGCACGACGGAGCAGCAGGTGTAAACTAATGCTTTCTTTAAAAATCCCACACAGGAATATGCTCCTGCGACTTCCATCTTGTCCGAGAGCGATCACGGCTCGTCCGAAAACGAACAGTGCTCAATGAGATGTGGTACGGGCGGGCGTGGTCAGCGATGGGTCCAGCAGCGAGGTTGTCTCTCCCTCGCGGATGACTTCAAAGATGGGCTGCTGGTTGCCATTCAGACCAAGACGCAAACCTTGCTTGCCATCACGACTGATGAGTTCGAGCAGTAACTGCCGATCGTCGTAGAGACCAGGGCCGAGATAAACGACATTGGCAGAATCCGACAGCGTCAGAAAGGCACCTCGGTCGTTGACATTCATCGCCGCGCTGTGTTTTTTCCGATTCGTGAGACTCATCGCTGCCCCTTCGATATCACCGGTCTTGTAATTACGCCGCGTTCTGATACCGCCCCAGTACCTGTAGTTAGGAGGATCATACAGGACACCTCCCATCTTCAAGTACGCTGCATCCCTGAATGAAAAGGGACTTTCATCAAACAAGTAAACCCCTTGCGTCATCGTGTTCGGGTGCCAGAAATCCATGAGGGCACGGTAGCCCGTCCACCCACCAACGAATAGGAGCACAAGGAGAAGGCCAGCAAAGCCCCTTTTCAGCCGACGATGTCGGCGCTCCAGCGTGTCGAGACGGGCTGCGAGGGTTTCAAAAGATGCAGACATAATACATACCGAAAGGAAAGAAATTTATTTCTGTATGTATCGGCTCTTTGTGTTTATGTCTTAAAACAGTTCGTCATCGCGTAGACGATCGACGGGGTGGGCGCTCAGTTGTCTCCTGACGTAGCGGTTCAGGCACCTCCAGCTTCGCTGATGCCTGCTCTTCTTCGGTGGTCAAAATTGGTGCTGGCGGATCTTCCAGCATCCCGCCAAGATGCTGCATCAGCGTTTCCATCTTTTGGCGTTGCTGCCGGGTCCACAGCTTAAAACCCACTCGTCCCAGTCCAAAAACAGCCAACATGGCACCCGTAAGCAGGGCTATTTCCAACAACGCAGGCATGCCCACTTCTTCAGCCAGATACGCGCTGCCAATAATCAGCGTAAAAAACAGCGGGAGGAAGAAAATCGACATCGCGATGCCGAGGAAAAATTGCTTACCCTGAACCTGGGTGTGTTTCCCTTTCGGTACCACGCTGATCTCGACCTGATCGCCACGCTCTGGACTGGTCCATGTCAGCACGCCATTGAGTTTCTCGAAGCGGCCTTTCTGGCCCAGGTGCGCACGGATAGCCACCACCATCTCGTCCAGATCCTCTTCCCTTGCAGGCGCTGACATGACAGCTTCATGCTTTACTTTGATGGGAGCACCCAAGAGGTGCCACCCTTTCTCCGGCGTGCAGGTGTAGACGGTTTCTGTGGCGGCACGGCGCACTAGATCAGCATCCACGCCGACTTCGCGGGCGATCTCTTCAATCTCTTCCAGCGTCAGCCCGGCAGGCGCAGAGGCCGTTGTCTCGTCCCGTTCTTCCTGCCACTCGGTGGCGCGCTTCAGGATGGCTCCGATCTCGCGTTCGCTGTAGCGCCGAGGCTGCTTGTCGGACATCTGGCTCCCGGGTTAATTGGCAGACTCCATCAGGAAATCGGTAACTGTGGCTTGACGGCTGCCGGACGGGCCCCGGTAGCCTGGGCTTTTTCCTTCGGCTTGCGCCACAGCGGCACGGACGAGCATGGCTCACCAAACATGAGCTTGCGCGCCACGCCTTGCAGCTTTTGCATCGCTAACAGATAGGCATTCGGTGGCACGATACGGTTGCCGCAGCCTTTGACGACGACGATGCTATCAGTATAGGCCGACCAGTCTTCAGCCTCCAGCGCCCGCACGAAGTGATCCCGCAGCAGATCTTCCTGCCGTCCATAGGCCACCGACTGTGCAATCCCGTCCAGCTTCGACGCGATGAGCATGTAGGCCCAGGTCGGCACGATGGCATCCGCCGAGCAGTAGACAGCCACGTGCTGGTCATCGTACTGCGACCAGTCGTGCTCCTTCACATGCTCCCGAAATACTTTCTCGCGCAGGATCAGCCCTTCGACCAGGAATGGCTCGATATCTAGCTCAACGATCTCCTTGCCGTCCCACAGCGCAGACAGGTCGTAGACTTCGATGTCGCTCTCGGCGACGCGGTTGATGATCGGCTCCATGATTCTATTGTGGACTTGGGATTTTTGATTTTGGATAGCTCAAGGCGTGACGATCGCCTGCGGTTGTAACGCTTGCACGGCCTCGACGACATGGGGGATGGCGTGGTCGATCTCGTCGTCGGTGGTGAAGCGGCCCAGGCTGAAACGCAGCGAGGCGCGGGCCTGTTCGTCGGAGAGCCCCATGGCCTTGAGCACATGACTCGGCTTATTAGCGCCGGACGAGCAGGCGCTACCCGTCGAGACGGCGAGGTCGCGCAGGGCCAGAACCAGCTTATCCGAGGGCACGCCGGGGAACGTGATGTTGCTCGTCTGCGGCAGGCGCGGCGCGGCGTGGCCGTTGATCTGGATGTCGGGCAATGCGGCTTGCAGTTCGTTCTCAAAGCGATCCCGCAGAGCACGCAGGCGGGCGGCGTCTTTGTCCAACTCCGCCCCCACAATCTCAATGGCGGCTCCCACCCCGACGATGCCGGGCACGTTGAGCGTCCCGCCGCGCAAACCCCGCTCTTGTCCCCCGCCATCGATGTGCCGCACGAGCCGTACCCGCGGGCGGCGGCGACTTGCATATAAAAACCCTATCCCTTTCGGCCCGTACACTTTGTGCCCTGATGCCACCAACACATCAGCGGGTTCAGTGGTGACGGGGATTTTGCCGAGCGCCTGTGTTGCATCCGTCATCAACAGGATACCCCGCGAGCGCACCCGGTCGGCGATGGCGGTGAGGGGCTGGATGACGCCGGTTTCATTGTTCGCCCACATCACGCTGACGAGGATCGTTTCGTCGGTCAGCGCCGCCTCCAGCGCATCAAGGTCAAGCAAGCCGCTGGGATGAACCGGCAGATAGGTGACCTCGAAACCGTCACGCTCCAGGGTTTTGCACGTGTCCAGCACCGCTTTGTGCTCTGTCTGCACCGTCACGATGTGGC
>DATGCC010000269.1:0-2268 GCA_035312345.1 Rhodothermales bacterium | reverse complement strand
TGGCCGGTGGTTTCGTCTTTCACCCGCACCCGCACCTTCAGTTCGCCCTGTCCTTCCCATTCGCTGAGGTCAAGCAGGATGTATTCGCGGGCGGTGCGACTCGTGCCGGTGTATGTCGTCGAAACGGAAGTGCGCTCCTCGCCGCCGCGTCCGAGAAAACGGAGCAGGGAGCTACGCTCTTTGTCGCGCACGATTTCGTAGGTAACGGTGTAATGCGCCTGATCGTCGGCTCCAAAAGTAAGGTGATAGACTTCGAAATAAAACCCCAGTGGAAGGTCCGACCAGATGTCGCGGTGGGGGTACGCCTCCGCACCCTTCTGGTTATCTGCCAGCGCCGTTACGTCACGAATGACCAGGGGTTTGAGATCGCTCATTTCCAGTCGCCGTTCATCGGGGTTGAGCGCCAAGAGCGAATCGACGCGGTGGGTAGCGATCTGCACCTGCGGCCCTAACTGCACCTCTCCTGCCTCGCGCAAAAGCGCCCGGTATTGGTCCCATTGCAAAGCCAGGTGATAGCGGCCCGTATCGCCCACCACCGTCATTGTCTGTGCAGGGATGGCCGCATCTTGCACACTGGGCAAGTCGGTAATCAGGTATGGCTTCTGGCTTGCTGCCAAGGACTGGTAGTCGAGGCTCTGCTGTACGGCGGTGAGTGTGATCACAAACTCGTTGGGCGACCACGGATCCGCGGACGGGCCCTCTTCTTTCTGCTTCCTGCTAAAGCGCAACCCACCGGGCTGTGGTCCCCAGTAAATCTCGGTGCGCGTCGAGCCATCGTCGTCCAGAAAACGCGCCGTGCGTACAGACACGGGCATCAGGGATCGGTCCCGAAAGACCCCGGTCACCTGCTGGGGCCGTGTGGACTCGCGCTTCCAGATGGCCTGCCCGTCTTCGCTATGTCCCTGACCGATGATCGTCTGCACAAAATCGCCGGGCGACAGGTCAAAGACGGTAGCTTCAAAGCCTGTATCCTCCAGTATGTTAGAGCCGGGTCGCTCATCACCCACCATCTGTTCCACTTCCTGAATCGACGCAAAGTTATCGATGGCATCGTAGCGGGCACCGAAGTCGGGATGCTCGACGGCCAACTGCCGGTACACAGATCGTAACACGGCCAGCGTCATCTGCGCCCGCACCTGCCCGAGCCTGCCCGAACTGAAGCCGTTTTGCAACTTGCGCGGCAATAAGTCGAGGGTCTCGGCCTGCCGGAAGTAGCCGTCTTTCTCGACAAAAATATAGTACACGGTCCCGCTGAAGTCGCGGTAGATCCAGAAGGCGTTGTCGGGAAAATCGGACGGGCTGACGGAAAGCCCCGGCTGATACACCGTATCGATCAGCTTGGGATCGGTGAAGGTAATTTCCTTCTGACGGGTCGGCTCGCCATAGCGCACATAAATCTTCCCCCGGTCATCGAAGCCACTCGCATTGTCGGCAGAATAGATGGTCTCGGCATGTTCCACTCGTCGCAGGTGCTCTTCCAGCCGTTCGTTGGAGGCAGAGGCAGGCAGGGGATCCTGGCTGCGCCACCACAGCAGCAGCACCTCGCCCGCGTCTGCTGCGAGCCTGGCAGGGGCGGTCCCGGCTTCCCAATCGCCCGTTGCGACCTGGTTCCTCACCTGCGCTGGTAAAATCAAGGCAAGTTGCGCCAGATACTTCTGCAAGCCGCTCGCTTCCTCTGGCGACAGCGGTGTTCCGATCCGCACGAGCAAGTCCAGATACTTTTCTGCATCCGTTGCCTTCTCGCCGTTCGGGGCCAGCACGGTGCCCGGCCGTTCCGCTGCACTATCTATAGCCTGCGCAAAGACAGGTACGCCTGTCATCAGCACACAAAGCAACAGGCATCCTGTATGGATGGAAGCGGCACGCATGAGCGAGAGGGATAGCAAGACAGACCAACCTTATCAGCCTACGTGCACGGCACCCATCAGGTTCACTGCTGGAAACTCATAGGCTCCCGCTGAATCCGGCAGCCTGCAACACGTCGTCGGGCGGTACCCACTGCCGCGCCAGGATATAACCAGCCCCTAGAAAACCAAAGCCTGTCTCTACGTTGGACAGGGTGCCTGCCTCGACCAATGCCTCCGGGTCGAAGACGCCACCCGGTGGGTTCCATTCCTCATTGGCTACGATCAAGCGCAGACCTATCTGCCGCAACCAGATGCCGACCCGGTCATCCAGCGGACCCTGTCTTTCGAGCCGATCCTTGATTTCCCGAAAGTCGGTCCACAGGTCAATGGGCACGATCCATCCATCCGGCTCCTGTTGCAC
>DATGCC010000268.1:0-18575 GCA_035312345.1 Rhodothermales bacterium | reverse complement strand
TGCTGGACCGCACCTATCACCGGGTGACAGTGACCGGAGAAGCCATCGATCTGACGCCGACCGAATTCGAGTTACTGGCTGTTTTGATTGCGACACCGGGCCGGGTGTACTCGCGCACGCATCTGCTGGAAGCCTTGCACGATTTTGCGCTGGAAGGTGTAGAGCGTACCATCGACGTACATGTCCGCAATCTGCGGGCGAAGATTGAGCCTGATCCTCGCCACCCACGTTATATCGAGACCGTCTTCGGCGTCGGCTATCGCTTCGCGGCAGCGTAGGAAGCCTGTGCAGCCGCTCCATTGGTAGGGAGCCGGATCGTGAAAGTAGTGCCTTTGCCTGCCTCGCTCGTCACGTTAATCTGCCCGCTGTGGGCTTCGACGATGGATTTGGCGATGGCGAGGCCCAGCCCGGATTCCCCCTGTTTTCGCTCTCGGGATTTTTCCACCCGGTAAAAACGGTCGAAGAGATGCGGCAGCGCGTCAGCAGGAATGCCGCTTCCAGTGTCTCGGACTTCCAGCAACATCGTTTGCTTTTCCGCTCTGGCTCCCAATGTGATCTGCCCGCCTTCGGGCGTGTAGCGCAAGGCATTGCTGATGAGATTGGCGAGCACCTGAGCCAGCCGATCCGGGTCGGCGTGGAGTTGCGGTAGGGAAGCGGCGGCGTTGTGTGAAATCTCAATCCCCTTCGCTTCGGCCTGCACGGCAAAGGCATCATCGGCACGTTTCAGGAGATCCGCGGGTGCGAGGGGTTGCAGCATCAGCGAGAGTTCACCCGCATCGGCGAGCGACAGGGTTCGCAGGTCCTGCACCATTCGTTGAAGTTGTAATGCCTCAGTGTACATCATTCCAATACGGTCGGGCGTAGGCTCCAGATCGCCATCGCGCATGATTTCGAGATAGCCTGAAAGTACCGTGAGTGGTGTGCGCAGGTCGTGGGCGATGTCGGCGGTCATCTGTTGCCGCAGGGCTGTTGCCTTCGCCAGTGAGGCACTCATCTTGTTGAATGCTTCGGTGAGCACGCCCAGTTCATCCCTGGATTGTACTGGCACCTTTACTTCTTCCCCTTTCGCCAGGGCCTGAGTAGCATCGGTCAGCGTGTGCAGCGGACGCAGGTAGGTCCGGGCCAGCACGCTGCCGAGCAACAACGCCAGCAGCAGTGCGCCGAGACCCGCCAGCAGCAGGGCCCGGTCGGTTCGTCGGAGAAAAGCCAGCTCCAGCCGACTTGATGGACCATGTTGACCGGGCGGGAGGACCATTGCAATGATTTCTCCATCCAACTCTAGCGGCACGCCCTCGTCCAGTTCGGCAGGCGTCAGGCGCTGGTCGCTCTCGTACCTGTCGTTGCGCATCACCACCTGACCGCTGAGGTCGGCCAGGCCGAAGCGCAGGGCCTGCCCTTGCGGTGGTCGGCGTCGCTGGGGATTATCTGCACGAGGGCGGGGCGGCCCGCTACCCACCGTGGCAGCAGGACGTCCCCTGCCCGCCCGGGGGCCTCTCGACTCGCGGAATCGGATCGCAAAATCTTCCCACGATCCATACGCTTCGTAATACGCTGTTGCCTCCTCGGCAAATCCTTGCAGGGCCTCCTCGCGCACGAAGTCGTCGAACGCTCGTTGCGTGGCCTCGCGGACGAAGACGGCCACCAGCGCTGCCTCTACCACGCATACGACGACGAAGGCCAGGATGAATTTGAGCGTCAGAGAGCGCATGTGTGTTACCCGATTGAGGCTTGTTTCAGTAAGGCGATATCTTCGATAAGCCGCTGTACGTCAAAAGCCAGGGTGCCGTTATAGACGCCCCGGATGCGGCGTTGTTGATCGATCAATACGAAAATCTCGCTGTGAACCAGCCCCGACGTTGTGTCTGCTTCCAGATCGACAAAGTACGATGCCCGTGCCTGCTTGAAAATCGCCTCCCGCGATCCCGTCACCAGATGCCACTTGCCGCTGACGACGCCGTTGAGATCCGCATATTTTTGTAGGATCGGGACGGTGTCTGCTTCTGGCATCACACTGTGGGAGAGCAGGAGTACGTCTTTATCATCGGCATAAGCTGCCTGGATTTTAGACAGGTTGGTCCGCATCGTTGGGCAGATCTGCGTGCATCGGACAAAGAAGAAGTTAGCGACATAGATCCGTCCATCAAAATCCGCCGATGTGACAGTGTCGCTATCCTGATTAACGAAGGAGAAATCGGCAATCTGATGCAGCGAGGCATAGGTGGAATCGTCGGCTTCTACCCATTCCGGCGTCAGTTCCGCCGTGTGATAGAAGGGCAGCGTGGTTTCGGCGGCGGGCTTTTTCTGGCAGCCCGTCAGGAGAAGAAGGACGGTCAAAATACAGCCTGTTGTAATATAGGTTTTATGCTTCATCATCGTGCTATGAGTTTGGAGAGGAGCAAGGTTTTGAGCCGATGAGCCCGTAGCGCCGCCCGTCTATGACTACGTAGTTAGCGCGGAGCGTGCCATCCTCATACCACATCTTCTGCGACCCTTGCTCCTTCCCGTTTTCAAAATGAAAGACACGAAAGGGCGTGCCATCTGCAAACCACTCCCGCGCAACGCCTTCTTGCAAGCCGTGCTCGAAGTGGTACACAAACTTCAGCGTACCATCGGGCCACCACCCGCGATGCAGCCCTTCTTTCTTGCCGGCGGCATAGGGCCGCTCCTCCATCGGTGTACCATCGACATACCAGGCGCGGTCTGTGCCATGCCGCCGACCATTTATATAAGGTGTGTTTTGCTTGACGCTGCCATCGGTGTGATAGGCGATGAGAGAGCCTGTGAAGGGAGCATCATTGCAGTAGAGCACACCGTTTACATGATGCAGGCAGGGCGCGGTGGCGGTCAGTTCTCCAGCAGACGGCGTGATACAGGCCAGCTTGAGGAGTGGGAATAGCAGCAAGATCCAGCGCATAGCTCGGCCCTCGTTGGTGAGCAGCACCGTCATTGCGAGACGGTCCCAGCCGTTCCGTAGAATCCTGCACCGTTGATGTACGGATCCTCGGCTGTGATGTGGTAATGATAGATGCCGTCCGGGTAATCCACCGTCACGCCGATGTGACCATGGAATTCGTCGAGGTCGGCATTGGTAACGACCTGCCCATTTTCTACAGGGCCGTACACCGGGAAGCCATCAAGCAGGAAGCCCACGAGCGATTCCCTGCCATTAGTGACGGTGAGGTATACCGGCTCGACGTGGTAATGGTAGGCCCCAAACTGCTGCGGGTGCCCGTTGTACTGGTCGAACGAATCGATCTCAAACGTCAGCGGTCGGCCTGGCCCGGCGTACTGATTGAAGATCGGAACGCCATTGAGTGCCATGCCGATAGCACCCAGCGGTGTGGCCTCGTGATTAGTCGCTTCCAACGGATTCAACGGGATCCGTAGCGTAAGATCCTGTTCGGTGATGCGGTTGGGGTTCAACTGAAAATCGGTGTTGTCTCCGTCGTAGTCAGCATGGCGACTGTCCGACGTGTTGAAATACGGGCTCTCATGATTCGGCACCCCATCGGATTCCAGGACGACGAAGTCGCCATCCTGGTAAACCTGCACGGTAGACGCGAACTGCTGAAAGACTGCCGGGAGATCGCTGCGGTCGTTCGTGTTTGCTTCCGCCTCTTCGAGAGCGGTGCTCGAATCGCAAGCTACAAGTGCGACGAGGGCTAGCAGGAGCATAGCCGGAGCCAGGAACGAAAAACAATACTGCTTGATGTCGGCGTTCATCTTCACCTCCGTAGGTTTTGTGATAAGCTGAAGGCAACCTACGGGCGAGATGTTCAGAAAATGTTTAGAACCTATGTGAAGGTTGTTGGGAAGTAGTGTGGTTACAAACGCCGCATCAACCCGATGATGCGCCCGACAATGTAGCAGCCGGGGTCCCGGGGCGAGAACATTTCATCGGTGTAGTGCCGGTTGCCGGAACGCAGATGATGCCGTCCATTGGTGTGCTCGAAGCGCCGCACCTTCATCATCTCGCCGACCAGGCAGGCCGCCAACTCGCCATTGCGCAGGTCACGCCATGGCACTTCCTCAATCATCAGGTAGTCGCCTTTACGGATACCATCGCCGTTCATACCGTCGTCGCCTGCGCGGGCAATGCAGCACTGCTCTACATCCGGCACGCCCCGTAGGAAATAGGGATCGATCGAGAAGTACGCTGTTGGTCGTTGACGCAATTGCTCGGGCTGGTCGCTGGCGGTGCGGCTCACCACCATCAGCGTCGGTGTCGTGTCGTCTAGGGCAAAGGCATCTTCGGTATCGACGAGGCGCAGGCCGCGTGCCGTATGCTCTTCACGTTCGATGTAGCCTTTCTTTTCGAGCGCTTTCAAAAGCTTGAAGACGCCATTGGTCGACCGGATGCCAAGCGCGTTGCCAATCTCCTTTAGGGTAGGGGGTTTTCGGTGCTCGCGCATGTACGAGCGGATAAATTCGTAGGCATCATCCTGGCGCTGCGTAAGCTCTGTTTTCATGAAAAAAAGCAGGACCTCGGCGGTATATGTGTGGGACTAACTTGTGGATAAGATACGACAGGGTGATTAAATTTTCACTTATATATTGGACATGGTGAACATTTTTTCATTAATCCAGATTGTTGATTGGTGTGGATAAAAAATAAGCATGTGCACATATGCTTTCCATCCGACCACAAGTGTTACGAAACGCTTTTTATGCTTGAAAATGCTTGACTTTAGGGCGATAAGGCTTACATTGGTTGGGCGGTGGGGAATTGTGGGGAAGATACCCAATCCTGCCCATGAAAATACCAACGAGGTGGGGCAACGCCCTCCAGCAGCATGGCTGGCTTCAAAGGACAAGCCGAATATTCCGTCGATTCGAAGGGGCGCATGGCGATCCCGGCGAAGATGCGGAGTGTCCTGAATCCAGAGGCCAAAAGCACCTTCACGGTCACGCGCGGATTTGAGAAATGCATCTTCCTCTATCCGCTAGATCGGTGGATGGAAATGGAGGAGGAGATTGGCTCGCTGAGCACTTACGACCGTGAGGCCCGCGCCTTCACCCGTCGCATCATGATGTGGGCTGAGGAAGTGACGCTGGACGGGCAGGGTCGCATCCGCCTCCCCGAAGCCTTGATCGAGTTCGCAGGCATCGACGACAAGAGCCTTGTGCTCGGTGCCTACGACCGCATCGAGATCTGGAATCCGGAGATCTTTGAGCAGTACCTGAACGAAGAGACGGACGACTACGAAACGCTCGCCGAACGGGTGATGTCGGCGTGACGGAAAACGATAATGCGCAGGGTGGGTCGAGCGACCCGATGCGGTACGCCACCGCCTACCACGCGCCTGTTCTTTGCAATACTGTTATAGAAGGACTCGTAACCGACCGCGAGGGCCTGTATGTAGATGCCACGCTCGGCGGCGGCGGCCACAGCGTCGCCCTGCTCAATGCGTTGGCTCCGGCTGGTCGCGTCGTCGGCATTGACCAGGATGCGGAGGCACTGGCAGAAGCGAGCAAGCGTCTGGCTGACGAAGTAGAGCGCGGACGCTTTCAGATGCTACGCGGCAACTTCGGCGACCTGGAGCGGCTGCTCTCGGAAGCAGGCATCACGGCTATCGACGGGTTGCTGCTCGACCTCGGCGTTTCATCGCATCAGCTGGATGAAGCGGAGCGTGGGTTTAGCTATCAGGCCGAAGGCGAACTCGACATGCGAATGAACACGCAGTCGGGGGTGTCGGCGGACGAGGTGGTGAACCACTGGCGCGAAGAGGAACTGCGGCAGGTGCTGTGGGACTTCGGCGAAGAAAAGCGAGGGCGTCAGGTTGCCCGCGCCATCGTAGCCGCCCGGCCCATCGCCACGACGACCGAACTCGCCGATGTGATTCGGAGCGCTGTGCCGACCCGCGACGAGGTGAAAACCCTCGCACGTGTTTTTCAAGGCATCCGCATCGCCGTCAATGCCGAGATGGAAAAGCTGGAGGCGGTGCTGGAAGCAGCGGTTGAAGTAATTCGTCCTGGCGGGCGAATCGCAGTCATCGCGTACCACTCGCTGGAGGATCGCCCGGTGAAACGCTTCTTGCGTTATGGCAACCTGCGCGGCGAGCCGGTGCGAGACATCTACGGCAACCTGCTGACACCGTGGGGCGAGATCACGCGCAAGCCGGTGATGGCAGGCGAAGAAGAAGTCGAAGCCAATCCGCGCGCTCGAAGCGCCCGGCTGCGCATCGCCGAGCGGATAGCAGAGCACGAGTCCTGACAAACAGACGAACCATTAAACCAAAACGAAAACATAAGCACCATCTGATAAACGCTACGACGCATGGCAACGCGGACGACAAAGAAAACAAAACGGAGCACGAGCCGCAAGAAACCGGCGCAGAATGCAACCCGGCGCAAGAAGCGTACGGCGCAACGCCGGCAGCGGGCAGCAAGTTTTTCGAAGGCCCTGCAACGCAGCAGCGGAGCAACAAAGCTGCCGGGCTGGAAAGAACTTGCATCGAGCAACGGACGCGTGAAAGATCGTCCGGCTGCCGGGGCCTTTATGGAAAAGGTCTCGACGGTGCAGTTCGCGTTACTGCTGCTGTTCGTCGCTGTCAGCATCACGCTGTACGTGGGGCATGTCCAGGCCACACAGGAAGTGTTGTCTGAGATGCAGCAGGCCCGGAAGGAAAACCTTCGGCTGCATCTCAAACTCAACCGGCTCAAGGGCGACTTTGACCGGACTACGGGGCCCGCCGTTGTCTACCAGCGGGCGAAAGAGATCGGCCTGGAAGAGGGCATCGCGTACGGCCCGACTATAAAAGAAGAAGAGTGAGAAGGCAAGCCTTCTTATCACGCGAACACAGAAAAGCGCATTGCGCACCTTGAACATAAAACAGAGACACCGAGCAAGCAGTGGACCCAAAGGATCAAATCCTGGCGCGGATGTACGTGGTGCTGACGTTGCTCAGCCTCGTCCCGCTGCTGATCATAGGGCAGGTGCTTTTGATTCATCTGACCGAAGGATCCGAACTGCGCGAGCAGGGCAGAAGCCAGGCTGCGTCCTACATCGACCTGCCCGCCAAGCGCGGAGCCATCCTGGACCGCGCCGGGCGCACGCTCGCTGTCAATGCAGCCCGCTATGACCTCGCGCTCGACCCGACGATCTCGGGTTTCAGCGAGATGCAACAAACGTTCTTTGAAAGACTGTCAAAGCTAACCGGCCAATCGGCTGGATTGCTCCGTCGCAAAGTGCGGGACCGCACGAGCAAGCAGTACGTGATGCTGGTGCGTGGCATGGGCGAGGCGCAGAAGGAAGAGGTGGAGACCTGGGACATCCCCGGCGTTATTCTCCATCCGAAGTTTGCGCGTCGCTATAATTATGGCACCACGGCGTCGCACATCCTTGGTCATGTCAACACCGACCTGGAAGGACTGGCAGGTGTCGAGTTGCAGTACGACGCCTACCTGCGTGGCACGCCCGGACGCCGGGCGGCTCAGCGCGACCGGCGCGGCATTCGAAAAGCCGTGGTCGGTGGAGCCGTCGTCGAACCGAAGCATGGCGAGACGGTGGTGCTGACGATCGACCTGATCCGGCAAACGATTCTGGAAGAGGAGTTGGCGAAAGGAGTGGCCGAGAGCGGCGCGACGTGGGGCACCGCCCTTGCCGTCGATCCACACACCGGTGCGATTCTGGCGCTGGCGAATGTGCCGACCTACGATCCCAACCGCGCCGCCGCTTACTCCGATGCTGCTCGCCGGAACCACACCGTCACCGACCGCCTGGAGCCGGGCTCGACCTTCAAGCTCATCGGGTCGGTCGCTGCATTGGAGCGAGGTATCGTCGAGATGGATGATATGGTGGATACGGGAAAAGGGTGGGCCGTTTTCGGCGGACGCACCATGCACGACACGCATGCCCACGGCGAGATTTCGTTTACCGATGTCATCGCGCTGTCCAGCAACATTGGCATGGCGAAAACAGCCTCGCGCATGAAACCGGGCGATCTCTACCAGTATGCCCGCAACATGGGCTTCGGGCAACCGACCTGGGTGGATCTGCCGGGCGAAGTATCCGGCACGTTGCGGAAACCTGCTTCGTGGAGTGGCACGAGCCTCACGTCCATTAGCATCGGCTACGAAGTGGAGGTGACGCCACTGCAACTGGTGATGGCCTACGCGGCCCTCGCCAATGGTGGGTTGCTGCGTCATCCCTACATCGTCGCCGAGCGTCGCGACCTGACCGGCAAAACCATCTGGAGTGCTGAGCAAGATCCTGCCCGCCGCGACTCGGTTCGCCGCGTCTTCGATGAGGAGACGGCGCAGAAACTCGTTCCTGCTTTTACGCGCGTGGTGGACGAGGGGACGGCCAAAAACGCGCAGGTCGAAGGATTGCCTGTTGCAGGTAAAACCGGCACGGCGCGGAAAGTCGTTGGCGGTTCTTACGGCAGCGGACGCTACCGGGCTACCTTCGTCGGCTTTTTCCCGGCAGATGACCCGCAGGTGGCAATGGTGGTGGTGATGGACGAGCCTAAGAGCAGCATCTACGGTGGCTCCGTCTCGGCTCCGGTTTTCCAGCGGGTCGCACAGCGATGGGTCGGCACGTTCCCCCAAATTGCAGCGCGGATGGCTCCGCCAGATTCGCTGCCGCCCGTTCCCGATCTGCCCGTGCCCGATGTGACGCATCAGCCTGCTGTGGTTGCCGCTCGCCATCTACGTGCAGCCGGATATTACGTGGAGGAAGACGCGTCCGAATTAACACCGGTAGCGAAGCAAGCACCGGAGGCCGGGACGCCGAAGAAACCCGGTTCCCACGTGCGTCTTGTGCTGGCCGATGCGGCAAGCGACTCGACCGACACGATGCCGGACCTCAGTGGCCTCAGCAGCCGCGAAGCGCTGTTCGTTTTGCAGAAGCACGGCGTGCAGGCGCGGCTCGAAGGCAGCGGTACCGTCGTGAGTCAGTCGCCCGAAGCGGGAGCCACCCTACCCAGGGAAGCCGTGCTGCGATGTAGATAGATCAACCATGAATGACACATGATTCCTTTACAAACTCTGCTAGAGCGGCTCGAAAAGGCGGGCCTGGTCGTCTCGACGCAGGGAAGCTTTGACAGATTGCAAACCATTGACCATCTGGCGCACGATAGCCGGAAGGTCAGGCCAAACGGTCTTTTCGTCGCTATCAAGGGCGGAAAGGCGGACGGCCACCTGTTCATTGACAAGGCTGTTAGTAACGAAGAAACAATCGCCGTTGTGTGCGAGGTAATGCCGGTGGAAGCGTCACGGCGCTTCCCCGGCATCGCCTTCATTGAGGTGCGCGATAGCCGGGTAGCCCTCGGCGAACTCGCCGCTGCCTTCTACGGCGATCCGTCCCGCGAACTCAAAATTGTGGGGGTGACAGGTACGAATGGCAAAACGACCACGACGTACCTCATCCATCACCTCCTGATGACGCTGGGCGAAAAAGCCGGTCTGGTTGGCACCATCGAAAACCGGATTGGCAACGACCCTGTGGCATCCACACACACCACGCCCGATGCGCTCGATTTGCAAAGGCTGTTACGCGAGATGGTAGATGCAGGGTGCACGGCCTGCGCGGTGGAAGTTTCCTCGCAGGCGCTGGTGCAGCATCGGCTTCACGGCGTGGCGTTCGATGTCGGCATTTTTTCCAATCTGACGCAAGACCATCTCGACTATCACGGTACCTTGGAAGCCTATCGCGATGCCAAGAAAATCCTGTTCGATATGCTGCCCGAGACCGCGACGGCACTCTATAATATAGACGATTCCGCAGGCGAGTCGCTCGTAACGGGCACCGCCGCTGAAGTCGTTTCCTATGGGCAGGCCGCCGAAGCTGATATCCGGGTCGAAGTGCTCGAAAACACCATTCGTGGTTTAAAATTGCGGCTCGATGGAGCCGAGCGGCGCTTTCGGTTGGCGGGCTTTTTCAACGCCTACAATCTCGCGGCGGCGTACGGAGCAGGACGCGCTTTGGGCTACGACCGAGACACCTTGCTCGACGCGTTGGCGGAAGCCCCGCCGGTGCCAGGCCGCTTCGAGCAGTTCGCTTTCAAGGATGGCACCATCGTCATCGTCGATTATGCGCACACGCCCGACGCGCTCAAAAATGTACTCCAGACGATCCGTGAGACCAAGCCCAAAGAAGCCGCGCTCTGGTGCATCTTCGGCTGCGGCGGCGACCGCGATCCCACAAAGCGGCACGAGATGGGAGCTACGGTCGAGTGCTTTGCTGACCATGTCATCGTCACCGCTGATAACTCGCGCACCGAACCGCTGCAACGCATCCTCAACGACATTCGCAGCGGCATGGAGCGTCCGGGCGAGGCATACTGGATCGAAGATCGCCGTGCGGCCATCCAGGCCGCTGCCGTCCACGCTCGCCCCGGCGATGTGGTACTGGTGGCTGGCAAAGGGCACGAAGATTACCAGATCGTCGGCGAAAAACGCTTTCCCTTCGATGACCGCGAGGAGGTTAAGAAGCATTTTAAAGTACGAGGTTCTGTGACCTCTTAAGCTGTTCCCAGCCGGGCTCTCGAACATCCAAACTCCGCAATCCAACATCGGCAGATGCTTTATTATCTCCTGACCTATCTGGAACAACAATACGAGCCGCCCGGCTTTCAGGTTATCCAATTCATCACGGTGCGGGCGGCGCTGGCGGCGATTACGGCGCTGTTCATCGCGCTGTTTATCGGTCGCAGCATCATCAACTGGCTGAGTAGGCAGCAGGTCGGCGAGCAGATCCGCGAGGGTGAAGATGCAGGCGCGGTGAGCCACGCTCACAAAGCCGGCACGCCCACAATGGGCGGTGTCATCATCCTGCTGGCAATTCTCGGCTCGACCCTGCTCTGGGGTGCCATCACCGAAGTGTACGTCTGGCTGATTATTCTGGCGACGGCGTGGATGGGCGCGTTCGGATTCGCAGACGACTACATCAAAGTCGTCAAGAAGGATAAAAAAGGACTGGCCCCGCGCGTCAAGCTGATTGGGCAGATCACACTTGGTCTTCTTGTGGGCAGTGTGCTCTATTTCCACCCGGACTTTGCCGCGTTCAACACGCTCACCTACGTGCCCTTTATCAAGGGCGAGTCGTTCAACTACTACTTCTTTGAAGGCTGGGTCACCAGTGCGGATATCGGCTGGCTCGTCTACATCCCGGTCGTCGTGTTCATCATCACCGGCACCTCGAACGCGGTGAACCTGACCGATGGGCTGGATGGACTGACGACGGGCGTGACGGCTTTTGTGGCGCTGGGTCTGGTGGCGATGACCTACATCAGCGGCAACGCCGTGCTGGCCGAGTACTTCACCGAGTTGAACCTGCCGGGTGCGGGTGAACTCACCATTTTCGCGGCGGCGATGGCGGCGGCGTGTTTTGGCTTCCTCTGGTTCAATGGCTATCCGGCCACCGTCTTCATGGGCGACACCGGATCGCTGGCGCTGGGCGGGGCCATTGCCACCGTCATGTTGTCGATCCACAAAGAATTGCTGCTGCCCGTGCTCGGATTCATCTACTTCGTCGAGACGGTGTCGGTCATCATTCAGACGGGCTATTTCAAATACACAAAACGCAAAACAGGCGAGGGCCAGCGGGTTTTCCTCATGGCTCCTATCCATCACCATTTTGAAGCAAAGGGGACGCACGAAGCCAAAATCGTCGTGCGCTTCTGGATTATCACCGCTGTAACTGTCGTGACGACGTTGCTGGTATTGCGCATTCGGTGACACGCGCTGAGCTCGTGGAATCTAAGAGTCTAGGAGACCACGCGTCTAAGCAGAAAAACATCAAGCATTGGCTCTTAGACTCCAAGTCTCATAAAGCATGAACCCTTCAGCAATCAAAGGAAAGAAAGTAACCGTCATCGGTGGCGCGCGGAGCGGGCTGGCGGTGGCGCGGTTGCTGGCAAGCGAAGGGGCTGAGGTTTTCCTGACGGAGAAAGGCGCGGCATCAGACGGGCTAGAAGCGGCGCTGGATGAAGCGGACATTGCGTATGAGTTCGGCGGTCACACGCGCCGGGCGCTCGAAGCCGACTTTTTCGCCATCAGTCCGGGTGTGCCATCTACGGTCAACATTGTGCAGCAGGCCGGGCAACTGGGGCTGAAAGTGTACTCCGAGATTGAGGTGGCGTCGTGGTTTTGCAGAGCCCCGATTGTGGCGATCACGGGGTCGAATGGCAAAACGACCACGACGAGCCTCGCCGGGCATCTTTTCCGGCAGGCCGGGCGCAACACCATCGTAGCGGGCAACATCGGGTATCCCTTTGCCGACTACGTGCGCGATACCTCGCCAGAGGATGTGGTGGTGCTGGAAGTGTCGAGCTTCCAACTCGATCACATCGACACGTTCCGGCCTCGGGTCAGCGTGTTGCTGAATATTACGCCGGACCATCTGGATCGCTACGACTACGACTTTAATAAATACGCGCAGAGCAAATTTCGCGTGTTCGAGAACCAGCAGGAGGACGATGTGCTGGTTTATAACTACGACGACAAACTCGTCCGCGACTACGTGACGTATGTGACGGGGCGGCGGACGCTACGGGTGCTGGGCATCAGCCAGCAGGAAGAACCCGTCGAGGGCGGCTTCCTGCGTGACGATGCCCTCGTCCTTCGAATCAACCAACAAGAGGAATTCCTCATGCAAGCCGACAAGCTGGCCCTTCGTGGGCGACACAATCTGTACAATTCGCTGGCGGCGGCGGTAGCGGCACGCGTCATGGAGGTGCGCAGCGACGTCGTGCGAGAGAGCCTGACGAGCTTCGAGGGCGTCCCGCACCGGCTCGAACTCGTCCGCGAGGTGGAAGGCGTCCGCTACGTCAACGACTCGAAAGCGACCAACGTCAACGCCGTCTGGTACGCGCTGGAAAGCTTCAACGAGCCCGTGGTGCTGATCGCAGGCGGGCGCGACAAAGGCAACGACTATGCGAGCCTCAAGCCGCTCATCCGCCGCAAGGTACGCGCTGTCATTGCCCTCGGCGAGAGTGCGGACAAAGTGATGCACGAACTGGGCAGCGTGGCCGGGCAACAGGTCGAGGCCGAGTCGATGGAAGATGCGATCCGTATCGCCCACCTCGTCGCCGAGCCGGGCGATGTGGTGCTCCTCAGCCCGGCCTGCGCCTCCTTCGACATGTTCGAGAACTACGAAGACCGGGGCGACACCTTCAAGCGATTGGTCAGGAGTTTATAAAGGATGGTTACAGGTTGGCAGGTTACAGGTTAGCAGGTTGCTTTCGGGCAACCGAACCTGATAACCTTCAAACCTGATAAACCTGCAACCTTACGAAGTAAATGGCACAGACAACAACATTAAGGCAGCGGCTGGCGGCGAACCCTGCCGACAAATACGTCCTCTGGATCGTGCTGGTGCTGGCGGCGGTGGGCGTGGTGGCGGTCTACAGCGCCATCGCCTTTCTGGCGGAAACCAAAGCAGCAGGCAACACGGAGCGGTTTCTCTTCAAGCATGTGGTGCGCGTCGGGTTGGCGCTCGGCGCGATGGCGGTTTTCAGTGTCATCGATTACCGCAAGCTGGCGCGGTGGAGTCGGCTGGTGCTTATCGGCTCGCTGATCCTGTTGGTGCTGGTGAAAATCTTTGGCGTGGCGCAGGGCGGGGCCGTGCGGTCGTTGCAGGTGGGACCGTTGAGTTTCCAGCCGTCCGATGTGGCCAAGGTTGCGCTGATTCTGTATGTCGGCGTGTTGCTGGCGAAGAAACAGGAGTACATCAAAAGCCTCGGGCGAGCGTTCACGCCCATCTTTTTCTGGGTTTTCCTGTCGGTCGCGTTGATCGGCATCGAAGATCTCTCGACGGCGGCGCTGGTGCTGGTGTCGGTAATGGTGATGAGTTTTGTGGGCCGCGTCAGCGTGGCGCACCTCGGCAGTCTGATGGCAATAGGCGTGCTTTGTGCCTACCTGCTGCTGCTCGCGTCGCCGGGCCGAGCTGCCCGCATCGAGTCGTACGTCGGGTTGAAGCTTTTTCCGAATACGAACACCGAAGAGGTTTTCAGCGAGCAGGGCGAAGGGTATCAGGCCAAGCAGGCCCGCATCGCCTTTGCGATGGGTGGGTTGACAGGCGCGGGGCCGGGCAAGAGTGTGCAGCGCGATTTCCTCCCAGCACCCTACAACGATTTCATCTTTGCCATCATCGCCGAGGAATACGGCGTCCTCGGCGCGCTCGGGTTGCTGGCGCTCTTTGTGGTGCTGCTGTTCCGCGGTTTTCTCCGCATCGCCCGGCACGCGCCTGATCCGCTTGGGCTGTTCCTGGGCGTGGGCTTCACCACGATGGTGGCACTCTACAGTTTTATTCATGCAGGTGTCTCGTGCGGGTTGCTGCCCGTGACGGGACTGCCGATGCCGTTCGTCTCCTACGGCGGCACGTCGATGATTGCCACCGGCGTGATGATCGGCATCCTGCTCAATATTTCACGACAAGCTAAATAGGGAAGGGGGAAGGGCCAGAAGGAAAGAGGGTCTGGGCATCCTCTTCCTCTCTTTCCCCTTCCCTCTTCGCTCTTCCCCATGAAAAGATCACCACGCATCTTATTTGCAGGCGGCGGCACGGGCGGACACGTCTACCCGGCCATCGCCATTGCCGATGCTGTGCGGGCGCTGGAGCCAGAGGCGGCCATTGCGTTTGCCGGGACGGTAGATCATATGGAATGGGAAGCTGTGCCGAAGGCAGGCTACGAAATCCACCCGATCACGGTGAGTGGTTTTCAGCGCAAGCTGACTATACGCAACGTGCTCTTCCCCTTCAAGCTACTCAAAGGGATGTGGCAAAGCTGGGATCTGGTTGGTGCATTCGACGCCGATGTGGCAGTGGGCACAGGCGGCTACGTCTCGGGGCCGGTGCTGATGATGGCGAACTGGCGGCGACGCCCGACACTGCTGCAAGAGCAGAACGCGTACGCGGGCGTCACCAATCGGCTGTTGTCGAAAAACGCTGCGCAGATTCATGTGGCGTTTCCAGAGGCGATGGAGGCATTTCCAAAGGAGAAGTGCCGCCTCAGCGGCAATCCAACGCGTGAGGAGTTGCGCAATATAGATCACGCCGAAGCCCGTGCCCATTTTGAGGTGCTGGAGGATGCGGCGCTGCTGCTGGTTTTCGGCGGCTCGCTCGGCAGCCAGGCGCTCAACGATGCGATGGAGAAAAACCTGGCGGCGATGCTGGCAGATGAAAACGTCTACATCATCTGGCAGACCGGGCGACGCTACTTTCAGAAGCTTCACAGTCGCGTCGAACCGCATCCGCGCCTGCGCCTGTTGCAGTACATCGACCGGATGGATCTGGCCTACGCAGCGGCCGATGTGGCGCTGTGCCGGGCTGGAGCCATCACTTGTAGCGAACTGATGGTAACGGGTACGCCCGCGATTCTGGTACCTTCGCCCAACGTGGCGGAGGATCATCAGACCAAAAACGCGATGAGCATGGCGAAGGCCGGAGCGGCGGTGCTGATCCCCGAGCAGCAACTCGACGACGCGCTGCTGCAAGAGGCTCCCGCGCTGCTGCAAGACCAAAGCCGCCGGGATCAGATGACTGCCGCCGCCCGCGAAGTCGCCCGCCCCGATGCCGCCCGCGAGATTGCCCGCCAGGTGCTGGCCCTCGCCGGTTGGGATGACGAAGATGACAATTAAAAACGCACCGTAGAGATGCCCCGCCGGGGCGTCTCTACCCACGGTGATAAACAAAAAATGACCGCAGAAGAACGACAACGACGCCGCCAGCCCACCCTCGGGCGCATTCGCCATGTTCACATGGTCGGCATTGGGGGCATTGGCATGAGTTCCATCGCCGAGGTGCTGCTGAACCGGGGCTATCAGATTTCCGGTTCCGACCTCAAAAAGAGCGAGGTAACGGACCGGCTGGAATCGCTGGGCGCGGTGGTGCATGAAGGCCATGCCGCTGAGAACGTGACCGATGCAGATGTGGTGGTCTATTCCTCAGCAGTGAAACCAGGTGAGAATCCAGAGACGCAGGAGGCTGAGCGCCGTCGCATTCCCCTGATTCCCCGCTCGGTGATGCTGGGCGAGTTGATGCGGATGAAGTTCGGCATTGGCGTGGCGGGCACCCACGGCAAAACGACGACGACATCAATGGCAGGGCTCATTGTCAGCGAAGGCGGGTTCGACCCGACGATCATCGTCGGTGGCAAAGTGGCGGTGTTTGGCTCGAACGCGGTCTCCGGCGAAGGCGACATCATCATCATTGAAGCCGACGAGTACGACCGCACCTTTTTGCGGCTGACGCCCTCGCTGGCGGTCATCACCAACATCGAAGAGGATCATCTCGACATCTACGAGGACCTCGACGACATCAAGGGCGCGTTCATCCAGTTTGCCAACTCGGTGCCCTTTTTTGGCGCGGCTATCGTCTGCCTGGACGATCAGGTCGTGCAGGAGATCGTCGCGGATATCGAACGACGTATCATCACCTACGGTACATCGCGGCAGGCGCAGATTCGAGCCGAAGACATCGAGCAGGAAGGCATGGTGACGCGTTTTACAGTGATGGAGGATGATGAGCCGCTCGGTACCCTCGAACTGAGTGCGCCGGGTCTGCACAACATCCGCAATGCGTTGGCCTCGGTGGCGGTCGGGTTGGAACTCGACATTGAATTTGAAAACATCAAAGCCGGGCTAGCGCGGTTCACAGGCGTTCAGCGGCGGTTCCAGAAAATCGGCGAGGCGGGTGGCATTCTTGTCATTGACGACTATGCGCACCATCCCACGGAAATCGTGGCGACGTTGCAGGCGGCGAGCACGGGGTTTGCGGATCGGCGGATCGTGGCGGTGTTTCAGCCGCATCTGTATTCGCGGACGCTTGACTTCCTCGACGAATTTGCCCGCTCCTTTTTCAACGCCGATGTACTGGTGCTCACGGATGTATATGGTGCTCGCGAGCAACCCGTCGCCGAAGTTGATGGCAAGCTCGTCGCCGACCTGACCATCCGGCGCGGGCATCGCAACGTGCATCATGTGCCGGAGAAGGAGAACCTGCCTGCGTATCTCGCCGAGATTACCCAGCCCGGTGATGTCGTCGTCACGCTCGGCGCAGGCGACATCTGGAAGTACGGGAAGCAGTTTTTAGAGCAACTGGAGGGAAAGGGAGAGAGGGAGAGAGGGAGAGAGGAAGAAAAAACAAAGCACGAAGAACAAAAAAACGAGCACTAACCAGTGGCAAAGAAACGCAACATACAACGCATCATGCGCGGGCTGCTGGCTGGCGTGGCTGTGCTGGGGCTGGCGCTCCTGGGGCTACTGGGCTGGCGGTGGATGGCGGCATTGCCGCTGGAGCGCGTGGCGTTCGCCCATGTGCAGCACGCCGACACGACGGCGCTGCTAGAACTGGCGCAGGTGGACACCATCGAGGCCATGCTGGATGTAGACCCGGCGTTGGTGGCGGACCGCGTGCAGCGGCATCCGTGGGTGGCGTCGGCATCGGCGTCTCGGTTGCCGACGGGCACGCTGTCCATTGATGTGTACGAGCGGATGCCGGTCGCGCTGGTGCTGGATGCCCAAGGTCACCCGGATTACTTCTTGGACCGTGATGGCTTTGCTATGCCGCTGGTGAAAGGCGCGGTATACGATGTGCCACTGCTACGCGGCTTCCGAGAAAAATATCACCCAGTGCAGCCTGCTCAAGACGCCGCTGTGCGCGAGTTGCTTGTAGCGCTGGCGAACGCTGATGACGCCACCGATGCGCTGATCTCCGAACTGGACATCCAGCCCTCGGGCGAAATCGTGCTGCGGACGACCCCGGTAGCCGGGCGCGGCTCGCTTCCAGTCTCACTGGGGCGCGAGGCGTTTGCTGACCGGTTGGCACGGCTGCGGATGTTCTGGCACCGCGCTGTGCTCGCGCAACCCGAGAAAACCTTCACCTTGATTGATCTTCGTTACAACGGCCAGGTCGTGACCAGAGAAGAAACAGCTTCTCAATAACTGACCTCACAACGACTTACTGACAACTTATAACCGACAACTACAATGAACGAACGAATCGTCGTAGGTATGGATATCGGCACCACCAAGGTGTGTGCCGTCGTAGCAGCGGCTGACGATCTCGACCGCATCAACATTCTGGGCGTCGGGGTGGCCGAGTCGGAAGGGTTGAACCGGGGCGTCGTTGTCAACATCGACAAGACGGTGGCGGCGGTGCAGGAAGCCGTGCGCGAAGCCGAGCGCGCCGCGGGCGTGACGGTGCAGAGCGTGGTGGCTGGCATCGCGGGCGATCATGTGCAGAGCTTCCAGAGCCGAGGCGTTGTCACCATCGCCAACCGCGAAGGTGAAATCAAGGAACGCGACGTACAGCGCCTGATCGACGACACCACACACGTGGCCATGCCCGCCGACCGCGAAATTCTGCACGTCATTCCGCAGGAATACATCGTGGATGGGCAGGACGGCGTCGCCGACCCCGTGGGCATGAATGGTGTCCGCCTCGAAGCCAACGTCCACATTATCACGGGCCTCGTCTCGGCGGCGAAAAATATCTACCGTTGTATTGAGAAAGCGGGCTATCAGGTCGCCGACATCGTGCTGGAGCCGCTGGCGTCGTCGTTCTCCGTGCTGCATCCCGACGAGAAAGAAGTCGGCGTGGCATTGATCGACATCGGCGGCGGTACTACCGA
>DATGCC010000267.1:0-2554 GCA_035312345.1 Rhodothermales bacterium | reverse complement strand
AGACCCGGTTGTGAGGTAGCCCATCTTCTGTGGTAAAGGTATGGACCGCTCCTTCGTGAATACGAACCAGGCCGTTACTAGTGGTGCCTGCCCAGATCGCGCCTTCGTCGTCTTCATGGACTCCGAGTATTTGCTGGCCCGGCAGGCCATCTTCGACGGTATAGCTTCTAAAGAGGCGTTCTCGGAGTTGGTGCAGCCCTTGTGCTATAGTGCCTACCCAGAGGGTCCCTTCCCGGTCTTCCAGCATACTGACCACCGTGGTGCCGATGGGGTCGTTCGGCAGCGACAGCTTGGTAAATCCCGCTCCGTTGAAGTAGTACAACCCACTGCCATTGGCAAGCGCCCAGACAGTATCGCTGCGGTCTACGAAGAGTTGTTCACTATAACCTTGGGGAATCGGATAGGAGTCAACCTGCCCATTTTTAAGACGCCGGACCGTATTTCCCGCGCCAAACCACAGGGTGCCGTCGGCCTGCTCTACAATGGAATTTACATCGCTGGCTCCAAGGACTATTTTGCGCTCACCGGCCCGCAGACGCATCACCCCTTGCTTGGTGGCTCCCCAGAGCGTGCCTGGTTCTGTGACAGATGCATGAATGGCAATAACATTGGTGTCGCTGAACCGTGGATCGGAGACGAAGTGGGTGCGACTATTCCGCTGTTCCTCATGCACGATGGGTCCCGTTACGGTTCGCACCCAGAGCGTCCCATTATAGTCTTCAAAGAGACGGAACACGGAGCGGTGAGGGAGGCCCTCGAATTCAGCAAAGGCGGTGAACCGACCGTTGCGGTAGCGACTCAGCCCGCCGGTATCTGTACCGATCCAGAGGTCGCCATCCTGATCCTCCAGCAGGGTGGTAATTCGGTCGCTATCGAGTCCATCCGTAGTCGCCGCTTCAAACACGGTAAACCGGACGCCGTCGAAGCGGGCGAGGCCCTGATAGGTGCCGATCCATAGGTAGCCGTCGCGGGTTTGCACCAGGGCAGAAGCGGCGTTTTGAGGCAGGCCGTCGTCGGTGGTCCAGGCGCGGTGGGTGTAGCGGGTATGAATAGGCGGGTCGGAGAGGGGCGTTGCAACAGGCTGACCGGCCACAGGTGTGATGCCGTTGAGAAGTCCGCCAACGGTAAGGCATAGTGCGATGTATCGGAGGCCCGGCATCATAGATCCTGCTCCGCGAGATAATCGAGAGCACAACACGTCCAGAATATACTTAAATCCAGCGTATTTGCACGCCGGGCAGACGGTTTTGGCTGGGTAGCGCCCTGCCTGATGAGGAGCGAAGCCTTTGCCTGCAAGCATGATGGATAAGCCGTGAAGGGGTGAATTCCTTAATTCTTTGCGATCCCTGGGGGGGGTCGGGCGTTTAGGCCCCTGCATCTGCGCGAGGGGCGTCTTATCTTTTGAGCCCTCAGCAGACCTCTTGCCTTGATCCGATAAAGAACGAATATTATGGAAGCGAAGAGCACCAAAGGCCAGATTGTGCAGGTCGTCGGTCCCGTGGTGGACGTAGCGTTTGCCGCCGACGCCGTGCCAGACATTCTGGACGCCCTTACCATCGACCGCGGCGAAGCCGGGACCCTCGTGCTGGAAGTGCAGCAGCACCTCGGCGAAAACCGCGTCCGCGCCGTCGCGATGGACACGACAGACGGCCTCACACGGGGCACCGAGGTCGTCAACACACAGGCCCCCATCTCCATGCCCATTGGGGAAGAGATTCGCGGTCGCCTTTTCAACGTGGTGGGCGAGGCCATTGATGGCCTCCCACAGCCCAAGGTTGACAACCGTCGCGCCATCCATCAGGACCCACCGCCCTACGACCAGCTTTCGACGAGCGTCGAGATGCTGGAGACGGGTATCAAGGTGATCGACCTGCTGGAGCCGTATGCCCGTGGTGGTAAGATCGGCCTCTTCGGCGGTGCCGGTGTGGGCAAGACGGTGCTTATCCAGGAACTGATCAACAACATTGCCAAGGCCCACGAGGGGCTGTCGGTGTTCGCTGGCGTTGGTGAGCGTACCCGTGAGGGCAACGACCTCCTCCGCGAGATGATCGAGAGTGGCATCGTCGAGTACGGCGAGGATTTCAAGCACTCAATGGAGGAAGGTGGCTGGGACCTCGACAAGGTGGACATGGAAAAGCTCAAAGAGAGCAACCTGAGCCTTGTCTTCGGTCAGATGAACGAGCCGCCGGGAGCGCGTGCCCGCGTGGCCCTCTCCGGCCTCACCGTGGCCGAGTACTTCCGCGACCTCGGTGGGCGTGACGTGCTCTTCTTCATCGACAACATCTTCCGCTTCACGCAGGCGGGTTCGGAGGTGTCGGCCCTCCTCGGACGTATGCCGAGCGCCGTGGGCTACCAGCCGACGCTTGCCACCGAAATGGGCGCGATGCAGGAACGCATCACCTCCACCAAAACAGGTTCGGTAACCTCCGTGCAGGCCATCTACGTCCCGGCGGACGACCTTACTGACCCTGCTCCGGCGACGACCTTTGCCCACCTCGACGCTACAACGGTACTCTCACGCCGCATTGCATCGCTGGGCCTCTACCCGGCTATC
>DATGCC010000266.1:0-2341 GCA_035312345.1 Rhodothermales bacterium | reverse complement strand
TTCGGTCTGCGAGGAGATCCGGTAGGGCAGTTTGTTGAAGAAGTGAATGGCACGGTGGTAGGTGTGGTGCGCGATTTCCACATCCTGCCGATGTATGAAACCATCCATCCGCTGGTGATGCAGTTCGATCCTGAGGATACTTACGAGGTTATGGTGCGGCTAGAGGCAGGCCACATCGCCGAGGGCCTGGCCGAGGTGCAACAGGCGTGGCAGCGCTTCGTCCCAGAGCGCCCCCTGCTCTACGCTTTCCTCGATGACGAACTCGATGAAGCCTACCGCGCCGAACTACGGCTGGGCAACCTGTTTGGAGCCTTCGCTGTACTCGCCGTTGTGATTGCATGCCTGGGGCTCTTCGGGCTGGCGGCGTTTACAGCCGAACGCCGGACGAAAGAGATCGGCATCCGCAAGGTGCTCGGCGCGACGGTGAGTCATTTGGTCGCCTTGCTCTCGAAAGACTTCCTCAAGCTTGTTGGTGTGGCGTTCGTCATCGCGGCTCCGCTGGCGTACTTCATCATGAGCCGCTGGCTGGAGGATTTTGCGTACCGTATCGACCTCTCGGTGTGGATTTTTGTGCTGGCAGGTGCCGCCGCGCTGGGCATTGCGTTGCTGACGGTGAGTTATCAGGCCCTTCGCGCTGCCCTGACGGATCCTGTGAAAAGCTTGCGGTATGAGTAGGATGCAGGATTTTGCCCTTTCATAAAAGCAAGTTCCTTCCTACCATGTAGCATACTTTCTGATCACGTCTGTATCTACCTGGGAGGTACCACTATGAAAAAAACCGCTTCTTTCTTACTCATTGCCCTGCTCTTCGCCGGTTGTGACAGCTACCGCGATGTGGCCGGTCCAGATCCGGCGGACCTGGTGAAGGCCGGTTCCTACAAAGTGAGCTATGAGGTGACGGGGACGTACGCCTCGTGTGAGATTCAGTACGTCAATGCAAGCCGCAAATTGGTTACGCTTTCTCAAGCCGTCGAGCTTCCCTGGGAGCTTACGATGAACGTGTTTATTGATCCTTCATCAGGGCCCTTTGAAGCGAGGATCAGTGCTACCTGCGCTGATTCTACCAAGCTGGGCAAGTCGACGGTGACGCTGTTGGTCGATAATGATTTAAAGGCACGCGGCACAGCCACAGGCTTTGGAGCCACAGCACAGGCCGATCACCAAGTCGGCAGGCGTTAGCGCACAGGCAGCAAGCCACTTTTACCTTATCAAGCCCCTCGGTCTACGCCGCCGCAGGGGCTTTTTTGTGTCCGAATTCGAACATCATCTGTGCTTCAGCGAACGTTTCTGAACAGGTCAGATCTGAAGAGCGGCGAAAGCAGGCTGGAAAACGCTTTTGCGCAAAAGTTGGAATGTATCTTGAATAGGCTGTTGGTGTCACTTCCACGGAATGCCCTTTTAGCCTGCACCCGCTCATGCTGACCAACTACTTCAAAATTGCACTCCGCACCCTGCGCAAGCACACAGGCTATACTTTTATCAACATTGCTGGTCTGGCTGTGGGGCTGGCGGCCTGCCTCCTCATCGGGCTGTACGTACATGATGAGTTGTCCTACGACGACTTCCATGTGCACGCCGACCGGACGTATCGCGTGTTGCGCGAGTTTGACATACCCGACCTCCACACCACAATTTCCACGACGCCACCGGCGCTGGCTCCGGCTCTGGAGGAAAGTGTGCCTGCCATCGAGGCCGCCGTTCGGGTAAACGCCCATGCCAGCCCGGTCGTAGAGCGTGGAACGCAGAAATTCGTGGAGCCGGACTTCCTGCTCGCCGAGGACGGGTTCTTTGACCTGTTTTCTTTTCCCGTACTGCGCGGCGCGGCGACCCTTGACCGTCCCGGTACCATCGTCCTCACCGAGGCGATGGCGGCGAAGTATTTCCCCGATGAAAACCCCGTCGGGCAAACCCTGCTCGTGGGGAATAGCACGATGGAAGTTACCGGTGTGATTGCAGATGTGCCGAAGAACTCCCACCTGCAATTCGGCTTCGTCGCTGCGATGGAGGCCCCGGAGGCGAACTGGGGCATGAACAACTTTCTCACTTATGTCCTATTGCGCGAGGGAGCGTCTAAAGCTGACGTTACGCCGCAGATTGCCGATCTCATCCAGTTAAACACAGACCCTGAGAACGAGCGCGAGGGCAACGCCTTCATCCCACACCTGCAACCGCTTACGGGCATCCACCTGGGCCAGGGCGTCGCGGTTGATATCGGGTCGCAGGGCAATATCCTGTATGTGTATCTGTTCACCGCGCTGGCGGCGTTCATTGTGTTGCTGGCATGCATCAACTTTATGAACCTCGCCACCGCTCGCTCGGCAGAGCGTGCCCGCGAGGTGGG
>DATGCC010000265.1:0-6487 GCA_035312345.1 Rhodothermales bacterium | reverse complement strand
TGTCCATCCTGGTGGATGACAATAGGCGGCTCATGGCCTGCGTTGACGTATTCCAACTCGCCTGTATCGGCGTGGTAAATGGCACTGAAGGCCGTGATGAACTTGTCGAAACCCGTGTTCTGGCAGATGACGCGGTTCATGTGCGCCGTGGCTTCCTCCAGCGTCAGGTCCATCGGCACCATAACGTGGAGGCAGGCTTGCAGGTTTGCCATCAGCAGCGAGGCCGGGACGCCTTTGCCCGTCACGTCGGCGATGGCAATGAGCACACGGCTGTTACTCAGGGGAATCACATCAAAATAATCACCGCCCACCTCGCGGCTCGGCAGGGCCAGCGTGGCGATCTCGGCCCCCGTCAGCGTCGGAATCTCGCGCGGCAGGAGTCCTTCCTGGATCTCCCGCGCCAGCCGCATTTCTTTCTCCAGCCGCTCCTTCTCGATCTGCTCATCAACGAGGTAGGAGTTCTGGATAGAAACGAGTGCGAGGTTACCCAGGGCGACGAGAAACTCAACATCATCCGGCTGATAGGGCTGTCCGGTCATCTTACGCCCCAGGCACAGCATGCCGCAGGTCACACCCTGTTGCCGGAGGGGCAGCACCAGCACAAGACCGCGTCGTTTCAGGCCCTCCCACTCTTCTATCACCTCTGTATCTTCGAGCAAGACGAGGTCTTTCTGCTGACACAAACGGTCAATCAGATCCGGCTCCAGGTCTACGTCCGTGAGCCCTTTCGAGGAGACGACTTCGAAGCTGTGGCCGTTCTCGGCGTCTGTCGCTGCGTTGTTGCGCCGGTACAGAAACAGGTGCTTGCCCACCAGCATCTGCCCCATCAGCGCAAACGAAAAAAGCTTGACCAGCCGGTCGCGCTCGACGGTCGCATTGAACTCCTGCGAGAGATCGAACAGCGTGTTGAGTTGCTGGATTTTGCCGTCGAGGTCGCGGTTGGCTTGCTTCAGTTCTTCGACGATGATGGAGTTGTGCACCGCCGAGGACGACATGTTGACCAGCGACTGGATAAACTCCAACTCGCGCTCCTCAAACGGCTGTCCCGTCGCTTTCTTGCCGAGGCCGATCATCCCGATTTTTCGATGTCCAAACGCTACAGGAAGCACCAGTTCGACGCGGTGTTGGGCCAGCACCTCGGGCACCTCACCATCACGCAGCAAGCGGTCAGTGGGCAAATTGTTTATGCGAACAAACTGGTCCTTTTCCAACCCGCTCAATCCTTTGACTGTAGCGGCGCGGTACGCATCTTCCAGCGGATCGAACAAAAAGGCCGCGCCCCGCGTGACGAGCAGCTTGCTCATGGCGGTGAGCAGCAGGTTGCTGAGCACAAATTCCAGATCCAGCGAACTACTCAGCAGGCGGCTGGTCTCGTAGAGCGCCCGCAGGTCGAAGCGGTCCGTCCGCTGGTCGCGTGTGGCGGCAAGGTCGGGCATTTGCCGAATTTGGATATTCGATGGACGATTGTGGATTCGGAGGGGACGTAAAGGTAAGAAACCTTGAACTTAGAACCATCAACCGGCAACCATTTCTTTATTCATCCAGATGAATCACCTCTGCCTGCTTCAGCGTGCCGGCTTCGATGGTGAGGCGGACGCAGGTTTTGACTTGATGGAAACCTTGCCGTCCGGCGGCTCCGGGATTGAGGAAAAGCATGTTGCCGAGCCGGGCCACACGCTCGACTTGCAGGATGTGGCTATGTCCGCAGATGAAAACATCCGGCGTGTCGCGCTGCAAGGCGGTGCCCACACCCCGCTGCCAGCGGCCGGGCCGCCCGGCGATGTGTGTCATCCAGAAAGAAAGACCCTCCACTTCAAACCGCTGCTGCTCAGGAGCCCGGAGACGGATGGCTTGCCCATCAACGTTGCCGTATACGGCCCGCGTCGGAGCCAGCGCTTCGAGTTGATCGAGTACGGCTTCGGTACCTACGTCGCCCGCGTGCAAGATGAGATCGACCTCGGCCAGATATGTGGGCAGCGCAGGATGAAAATAGCCGTGCGTGTCGGAGAGGATGCCGAGAGTCATGCAAGGGATGCGGGAAGAGCCAGGAGGGAAAAGGAGAAAAGAAAATGTACCAATTCCCTAGCGCAGTGTGAATTGCAGGCCGAAGTGGATGCGGGCAACGGGCCAGTCGTGCTCTTCGCTCTCGGGGTTCCACTGCTGCAATGGCAGACTCACATACGGCGCGATCTGGTAGTTGGGTCGCTTGAACTCAATACCGCCACGCGCCCACACAGCCCCGCCGCGATAGGCAGTCTTTGCATTGCCCGCGGCTTCGCTCTCCGGCTCGTCGATGCCGAGGTCGGCAACAGCGCGCAAGCCGTCCGCCCTACTATCCAGGACCTTTTCTCCCACATCATAGGCCCCGCCTTCGCCGAGCAAGCCCACATAGAAATTGCTACCCGCCGGGTCGAAGTGCAGGTTGTAATTGATCATGGCGTGCAGTTCTGTCCCGAAAGCCTGCGTCACGAGCAGACTCGGGCGAGGACGGACGACAAAGGGACCTTCGGGCGACAGGGGCTCGGCAGGGATGAATTGTCCGTAGCTGATATTCACCCGGCGCACGCCCATTGCAAAATCGGAAGAGAGGAGCGACGAATAGAGGGTCGTATAGAGAAAAGCCAGATCGACCTGTGGGAAACCCACGCCCGCATCCAAAGAGGGATCGACAGCAAGGCGAAAGGCATAGTCCGACGCTTCGAGGTACCGATAGTACTTGAGCACCACCCAGCTCATCGACAACTGCCGCCCGCCGTTGCCCGGGATCGCCTCGAAGATACCGCTCAGATCAAGGCTGGAGGCGAGCTCGTAGTCGAAGCGAAAACGGAACGAGAGGTCATTGTCCGAAGCCGACAACCCGCCTTCGTCCTGCACTGTACCACCCGAGTGATAAAATACTTCGGCGGTGAGCGCATAGTTGTCGAAGAAATCGCGGCGTGCCGTCTCGTTGCGATAAAAAGGATCGCTCAGGCGAAAAGGCCGTTGGGCTTCGGCGTCCTCTGGAGCCAGACCGGTCCCGACGAGCATGCCCAGCACCAGCCACAGACCCAGGGACCGCGCCGAAGCGCTACGGGCTGCGCTATGCCGAAGCCGTCGTGCGAACATGCGAAATCTCCATTCTGTGAAGAGTAACCGGAACCGCCCTCCTCCGGTCTTTACTTCCACCTAATCATAGGGGATACGCGCTTACAATTCAAGCGTTTCCCCCGGATTAAGCACCTGTGTTTTAAAGCCGGCATCCTGCATCAACTCCTCCCACTCGCTTACATCCACTTCGATATACGGAAAGGTGTCGTAATGCAGCGGCACCGTCAGCGCAGGCTGGATCATTTTAGCCGCCTTCACAGCTCCTTTTGGCCCCATCGTAAAGCAGTCACCGATGGGCATCAGCGCCAGATCTACGTCGTGCTCCTCGCCGGTCCAGGCCATCTCAGAGAAAGGAGAGGTGTCGCCGGTGTTATATATACACATACCCTCCAGGTGGAGGATATACCCATTCGGGTTGCCGCCATATGTGCCATCGGGGAAAGACGAAGAGTGCCGCGCATCGGTCTGGATCACACGGCCCCACTCAAATTGCCACGCGCCGCCCGTGTTCATCGGCTGGACGTTGTCGTGCCCGTTGTTCTGGGCATACTGCGTGATCTCGAAATTGCCCACGAGTTGGGCCCCTGTCCGCTTGGCGATGTCCATGGTGTCGCCCCAGTGGTCGCCATGGGCGTGGGTGAGCAGAATCACGTCGGGCTCCAGATCGCCGGGCGTGACGACGCCGTCCGTATGTTTGTTACCCGAAATGAACGGGTCGAAAAGCAACGTCGTGCCATTCGTCTCAATCTGAAAAGCGGAATGGCCGAAATAGGTGAGCTTCATGGAAACGGGCGCAATGGGTGAAACAAGGTTTGACCTATGTAGCAATAAGTGGATTTCGGAAAACAGAAAATGGGAAATGGTTGTTTGAATCGTAAAACGTATTGCGTAAAACGTAAGGGAAGCCTCAGAAACGTAGAAGCCAGCACCCTTACGTTTTACGTTTCACGCTTTAAACCTACAGCGTCTGCTGCACCTTGCGTCTTACCCAACCGTTGCGTGCTACCTGACCGATGATGAGGTTGACCAGCCACGCCCGCTCGCTGATGAGGCGTTGCCACGTATACTTCTGCTGAAACTCGTCGCGTGCTTTTGCATCCAGCATGGCATCATAGGTGCGCATGAACGGAGCGGAGAAATCGTTGGCGCGGAAGCAGCGGATGATCTGCTCGGCGGCGAGCTTCGCGCTCAGCATCGCCGTGCCGATGCCATCGCCCGTGACCGGGTCAATGAGCGAGGCAGCATCGCCCGTCAGCAGAAACCGCCGCCCTGAGACGGGCACCTTGCGCGAGCCGAGCGGTAGCCCGAAACCGACGACGGGGCCTACGCGCTCGGCATCGGCAAACCGCACAGCCAGTTCCGGCGTCGCGGCAATGATGGCCTCCAGGCTTTTTTTCAGGCTGATGCTGCGGTCCGAAATGGTTCTCGATAGCATCCCGAAGCCAACATTGGCAAAACCACCGGGTAGCGGGAAAATCCAGAAGTAGCCGGGCAGATGATCCTGTTCGAGATACACCTCCAGCAGATTCCCTGGCACATCGGCGACGTTTTTGTAGTAGGCGCGCACGGCTCCGCAGTAGTGATCGCGGTCTACCTTCGTCTCTGTCAGTGCCCGCGCCACCACCGAGTGCGCCCCGTCGCACCCGACGACCATCTTTGCCCGAAAGGTCTGTCCCTCAGCCGCAAGGATCTCCACACCATCCTCGCCCGCCACGACGTCACGGATGGGAGTGCCAGGAAAGAAATCGGTATTGGTGCGAGCCTGCGCCTGCTCGAAAAGAAACGTGTCGAAGTCGATCCGGCGGCTCATATAGCCGACATCGCTGTAACGCAACTCGCACGCCCGCTGGTTGGGCGCAACGATTCGGCTGCCGTTGATGTCCACCTTGCCCCCAAACTGCGCAAACGCCTCCGCCACTTCTGGATCAACATCTTGCAAGACCTGCACTACGCGGGTGGGAATGGCATCGCCGCAGACTTTGTCGCGCGGGAAAACGGCTTTGTCGAGCACCGCCACGCGGAGGCCGCTGCCCTTGACCGCCAGCGCACACGTCGTCCCCGCTGGTCCGGCTCCCACAATGGCTACGTCATATGTCATTACGCCGTACGCCGCGCCACCCGGTAGAGCCAGAGGCAGAAGAAGATGAACGCCGCGAAGCCCAGGATGTCAGCGATACCCTCGAAGCCGTCAGGCACCAGTTGCAGCACCGTCGTGCTCTGGAACGCCGCAAACGGAATCGCCAACAGAATACCGACCAACGCCTCGCCCGTAATCAGACCCGAGGCAAAGAGCAACCCGCGTCGCTCCGAGTTGAGAACAGCGGCTTCGTAACCATCGCCGAGATCGGCTTTACGGGAGGCAATGTAGCGCCCGACAGCGTAGGCAATTACACCCCCTACGAAGATCGGGACGGTGAGTTCGAGCGGCAGGTAGATGCCGACGGCCACGGCCAGCACAGGCGCACGGAACTCGGTCCCGCGTGCTTCGAGCACCTTGTCGAAGATGATGATGACGACGGCGATGACCGCTCCGATCCAGATCATGTCCCACGGTAGATCGCGGTTGAACACGCCATCGGCGACGGAACTCATCAGGGTGGCCTGGGGCGCGCTCAGGGCTTCGGCGGGATCCATCCCCGCCCGAGGAAACACATCGCCGAGACCGTAGGCCGAGAAGAGCAGTTGTAGAATCGGCGTGATGGCGAGAGCCGCGGCGAGCACACCCACTATCTGCATGATCTGCTGCTTATAAGGGGTCGCACCCACAATCTGACCAGCCTTGAGGTCCTGCATGTTATCGCCCGCGATGGCAGCAGCACAGCACACTACGCCGCCCACCAGAATCGCCGTCGCAGCCGCCGCCGTGGCCTTCTCCGTGTCCACTGCAAAATCGACCTGCGAGCCGAGCAGCACGAGCAAAATCAGCGAGATTGCCAGGATGGTGGCAATGGTGACACCGGAGATCGGGTTGTTTGAGGAGCCAACCAACCCGGCCATGTAACCCGCCACAGACGAGAAGAGAAAACCGGCAACGAAAGCAAACAGCACGCCGAGAATAATGGTGCCCCAGTACAGCCCGCTCGTGATGCCGAGTTCAGCGGGGTTGATAACGTACATAAAGATAATGAAGATCGGCACGACCAGCGCCGCGGTACCGATGAGCACGTAGTTGATCGGCGTGTCCTGCTCTGTCCGCAGCACCTCCACCGCCTCACCAGAGCGGGCCGCCCGCACCGCCGCCAGCGACGACGCTACCCCATCCCGAATGGGCTTGATGAGCGAGATCAATGCCCACAACCCACCTGTTGCCATCGCGCCGACGCCCATGTAGCGAATCTCCGCACTCCAGATTTCGCTGGCCGCGTCGTAGCCTGTCGCCCCGCCGGTGATCGCCTCCATG
>DATGCC010000264.1:0-5913 GCA_035312345.1 Rhodothermales bacterium | reverse complement strand
GTTGAGGACGTCTATCGCTGGACCAACCGGACCGGGCACGTCAGCTACGAATGGGTACCGAGCGGTCGCCTCTTCGCCAACGTCAGCGCCTGGACGAGCAGCTACAGCCTGTTTCACCCCGCCCGTGTCTCCTCGGAGGATTTTAACCAGATCAACGAGGTCGGCGTCCGCCTGCAAGGCGATCTCGCAGCCACGGCGCGGCACCAGGTTTCGAGCGCGCTGGCGATCACCAACACCGAGAGCGATTTTTCCCTGTCGCTCGATCCGTTTGGTACAGAACTGACCGGGCCGAGCACCATTGACCCTGCGATGTGGCGCATCGAAGGCTACATGGAAGATCGGATTGCGCTGGGTAATCAGACGATGCTCACGCTTGGTTCTCGGCTGACGTATTTGCCCGTCCATAAAACCGTTTACGCCGAGCCGCGCCTCGCCCTTCAGTATGATCAGAAGGTAGGAGCGCAGGGAGCATGGGCGGTACGTACGGCGGTGGGCCTGTACCGGCAATACCTGCACTCCTTCGACGTTGCTAACTACAACGTCACCTCTCTGTTGCCCCGCGTGCGCTTCTGGCTGCCCGTGGGACGCCATCAGCGCTTGCCCGAAGCTTACCATGTGACGGCTGCTGCGCTTTACAAACCCACCCCTGCCTGGGAATTCGGCATTGAGACCTACTACAAACACCAGCCCCACCTGCTCGTTCTCGACTACGGGAGTCAGTCTGCCAACTCCGATGCCATTTTTACCGACGCCGACGGTTACGCCTACGGCCTTGCGCTGACCACGAAGCGCACGACGCAGCGGCTCCAGTTTACCGGCCAGTACGAGTATGCCGTGGCCCGCCGTCACATCCCGAACCGCTTCGACGGCACTTTCGTGCCGGTGCCGTGGGACGCCCCGCACCACGTGTACCTGGCGCTTGACGTAGTGGCTCTGCCCTCAGTGACGGCTACCGTGCGCTGGCAGGGCGTCTACGGGCGAAGCTGGGGCTTCCGGCAGGCGTATTACGACTACCTCGAACCGGGCACGCTGGCGCAATCGTTTCCGCCCTTCGATCTTTCTGATCCGGCAGCGCACCGCCTACCCGTTTTTTCGCAGTGGGATGTAGGTCTCGCCTATGCCCGTGAGATCGCAGGCGTAGGCCTTCAGGTGCGTCTCGCCATCATCAACCTGATGGATCGAGACAACGTAAACGACTGGAGCTTGCGCTATGAGGAGGCCACGGATAACTACCTGCGCCAGCCCCGCCACGCCGCACCGTTTATTCCCTCGTTTTCGTTGCGGGTGAGTCTGTGATTAGGAAGTGGTGAGAGATGGAGAGGGAGAAAAGGGAAGAGAAGGTTGCTTTTCTTTAGCATCAAGGCTTACGTATCGCCCACCTCTGACGGGTCATACAAACGAAGCATTTCTTGCTCATAATGGAAGGAGTGAACCATGCGGGGGATTGTTGGATTGCTGCTGTGCTTGCTGACGCCCAAGCTGCTCCCTGCCCAGCCTGTGTCCCAACATACGCTCAGCGGCTTCGTCACCGACAGCGAGAGTGGCGAGCGGCTGCCCGGCGCGAACCTCTATGCACCTGCGCTCCGAATCGGCACCGTCACCAACGACTTCGGCTTCTACAGCCTGACGCTGCCCGCCGACGCGGTCGTCCTGCGCATCTCTTACCTCGGCTACCAGCCGCGCACCCTCGCCGTTCACCTCCGGCGCGATCTTGACCTGAACTTTGCCCTCACGCCTGTAGCAGTTGGGCTGGACGAGGTGGAAATCGTGGCGGATCGAGGTGAGCGCGAAGTCGAATCGACGCAGATGAGCGCCATCGATTTGCCTGTCGAAGCAGTCAAAATGCTACCTGCGCTGCTCGGGGAGGTGGATGTCATCAAGGCGATCCAACTGCTGCCGGGCGTGCAGTCGGGCACGGAAGGCTCGACGGGCCTGTATGTGCGTGGCGGCGGGCCGGACCAGAACCTGATTTTGCTGGATGGGGCACCCGTCTACAACGCCAGCCATGTGTTTGGCTTCCTCACCGTTTTCAACGCTGACGCTTTGCAGCAGGTGCGGCTCATCAAGGGGGGCTTTCCGGCACGCTACGGCGGGCGGCTCTCGGCGGTGGTCGATCTCAGCATGAAAGAGGGCAACCTGAAGCGCTACGAAGCCGATGGCACGGTGGGGCTGGTCTTTTCCTCGCTGACGGCGCAGGGGCCACTCGTCAAAGACAAAGCCTCCTTCATCGTCTCCGCCCGGCGGACGTACATCGACGTGCTGGCGCGGCCTTTTCTGAACCGCAACCTGGAGGATGGGCAAAGCCTCACGTCGTATTTTTACGACGCCAATGCCAAAGTCAATTACATCGCCTCGCCGCGTAACCGGCTTTTCGGCAGCCTTTACCTGGGCCGTGATGTCTATGGCTCGACGTTCGAGACGGTGGATCGTGCTCGCAATCCCGTCTACCGCGAGCAAAACACGGGCGGAGCCCATTGGGGCAACGTCACCGCCACACTGCGCTGGAACCATCTCTTCTCGAACCAACTCTTTGCCAACACCACGCTGCTCTACAGCCGCTATCATTTTGACGTTTTGTCGCGACTCACGCAGATCAAGGAGACGACGCCAGCGCGACAAACCTCCGAGGAGATCACCTATTCATCGGGCATCGAAGACCTGGGGGCTCGCATCGACTTCGACTTCCGCCCGGCTCCGGCACATTACATCCGCTTCGGCAGCAGCGTGACGCAGCATCGCTTCAATCCGGGCATCAGCACGCTCCAGCTTCGCCTCGCCGACGCGGGTGGCACCGACACCACGCTCACGCCCAACACCTTCCCATTCGCTGCCACCGAGGCTTTTCTTTATGCCGAAGACGATGTGCGCCTCACCAGTCACCTCAAAGCCAACCTCGGCCTGCACGCCTCCGCAATGCGTGTCAACGGCACGACCTACGCCTCGCTCCAGCCGCGCCTTGCGGTGCGCTATCTGCTGCACCCGGACTGGTCTCTGAAAGCCTCTTTCGGCACGATGCAGCAATACCTGCACCTGCTCACCAACACCGGCATCAACCTACCCACCGACCTGTGGCTCGCCGCCACCGACCGCATCCGACCCCAGCGCGCCTGGCAACTCGCCCTCGGCACGGCCTATTCCCTCAGCGCCGATTATCTGGTGAGCGTGGAAGGCTACTACAAATCTATGCGGAGCCTGATCGAGTACAAGCCAGGAGCCAGTTTCATCGCGCCGAACCAGGACTGGCAGGACAAGGTGGCCGTTGGGTGTGGCTGGTCGTATGGCGTCGAGGTGTTTCTCCGCAAAAAGCAGGGGCGCACCACCGGATGGATTGGCTACACGCTCTCGTGGACGCAGCGGCGGTTCGACGCGCTCAACGATGGCGCTGCCTTCCCGTATCGCTACGACCGCCGCCATGATGTGTCCGTTGTGCTTACCCATGCCCTCAGCAAACGTCTCGACCTCGGAGCCACCTGGGTCTATGGCACCGGGCAGGCCATCACGCTGGCGACGGCGCGGTTTGCCAACGGGCACCTGCTTGATCCCCAGGCTTTCCTGGATCCCAACGCTCTGCCCGATCTGCGCGTCTACGGCTCCCATGGCGGCTACCGCATGGCTCCCTACCATCGTCTCGACCTTGCACTCAACTGGCACTTTGGCAAGGCATTTTTCCTGGAATCAGGTGAGAGTACGCTCTCGGCGGGGGCTTATAACGTTTACAACCGCAAGAATCCGTTTTACCTCTTCACAGCAACAGGTCCCGATGGCGAGCGCCAGTACCGGCAGGCCAGCCTGTTCCCGGTGCTGCCGTATGTGGCGTACCGTTTTCGATTCTGAGGAACGTTTCGATGCTGCAACCACTGATGTATGGGAGGATGGGAGTTTGGGAGTGTGGGGGAAGAAAAAAAGGCTCCCATCTTCCCACACGCCCATACCCCCACACTCGAATCATCTTCCTCATTGCCGTCCTGCTCGCTGGGTGTGAAACGGTGGTGGATGTGCCGGTTCCCCCGCACGAATCGCAGTTGGTAGCGCAGAGCTTCTTCTCGCCGGGGAGTCCGTGGAGCGTTCGTGTCACCCATAGCGTCGGCTATACCTCGCCGGACAGGCCAGGGCTCATAGATGATGCCACGGTGGAGATCTGGGCAAATGACCAGTTGGTTGAACGGCTGCCCCGTTCCAATGCGGGCACCTATGTGTCCCAGGCTGCGCTGCCGCAGGCAGATACACGCTACACCGTACGCATCGCCGCGCCCGGCTACACGACCACCGAAGGGCACGACGCGCTCCCATCGCCCGTGCCTGTTACTCATTTTCAGGAAACCGTCGTTCAAGATGGCGCAGACACCAATGCGCAGCGACGCATCCTCAATCTCCGCATCACCCTCGACGACCTGGCCGACGAAGACAACTTCTACGGCCTCGGCATCTTGCAGGGACGATGGATCGAGGACCGTCAGAGCGGCACCGTTACGCTGCTGCCACCCTCGCTGTTTGGCTTCGAGAGCAATGATCCGGTCTTCGGCGAGAGCGCATTTGCCTTCCTCGACACCGAGAAAAGCTACTACCGCGAAGCCTTCTTCAGCGACGACCTCTTCGCAGGACGCACCCACACGCTCGACCTCGACATCCAGTACGACGCCACGCCGCCGGACGCGCAGGTTATTGTACGGCGTGTCTTCACGGTCATCGTGCTCTCGATCTCAGAAGACTTTTTCCGCTATCTGAAAACGGCCAGTAACCAGTCGCTAACCAACGAGAATCCCTTCGCCGAGCCATTGCGGGTGCATTCCAACATGACGAACGGCTTCGGCGTCTTCGCCGGGTTTCAGCACCGCGCCTTTCCACTCAGCGTCGATAGCGTTGGCACCGCCCCCATCACCTCCGCCGACCTCTGCCGCCTCGCGGGGCTCACCCATCCAATCTGCCAGATTCTGCCGCCGACGCCTGGTTTTCAAGAATGAAAAGGGGTGATTTGCTTGCTCTTTCCTGGATCCAATGTTTTATCTTTCTCTAACTTGCATACGATCAGGGATACTATCTCATGCCCCGCATTTCCGAGTTCTTCGGCATTGCTATTTATATCTATTACCATGATGCGCAGCGCCATCATGGGCCGCATATTCACGCCCGTTATTCGGAGCACAAGGCCTCGTTTTCTATTGCTACGGGCGAGCCACTGGGCGGACAGTTACCTCCCCGACAGGAACGCCTTGTGCGCAGGTGGATAGAAAAACGCCGGGCCGAGCTAGAAGCAAACTGGCAACGGGCCTTGCGAGACGAAGAACTCAACTGGATCGAGCCGTGAGTAAGCCTACCATGCTCCACCCCGAAGCGGCCCAGCCAAGCACTCACGAGCTAGGCCCGGATGTTATTGACGTAGAGGCCCTGCCGAATCATCGCATCCGTCTGCTTTTCGAGGGGGGAGACATTCGTATCTTCGACATGACGCCTTTCCTGGATCGAGGCGTATTCAGAAAGTTGAAAGATCCGGCCATTTTTAATGCCGTGTATGTGGAAGGCGGCACCGCCGCATGGCCCGGCGGCGTAGACGTATGCCCGGAAACACTTTATATGGATTCGGAGCCGGAGTGAGCGTCTGATTTGTCACCTTCAGCACCCACACGATGAGGTGATTCGTTTCTATGCCAGAATACACACATTGCCCGGTCTGCCTTGGTGACATTGAATCGAGTTATCGCAATGAAGATGTATCCATTATTTGCCCTCGATGTGGAGAGTTTGAGATGTCGCGGACGCTCGCCTCGTCTGATGTTGGCCTCTATGGGGAGCGGTGGATTCTATCTGGTGCCATTCGGAATGCTTATGAAAGAAATGGACGTGTATCGCTTAATAGCCAAAACATCCTGACACTTTTAAAAACAGCGCGTCCACCCAAAGGACCTATTGATTCAA
>DATGCC010000263.1:0-5089 GCA_035312345.1 Rhodothermales bacterium | reverse complement strand
TGGCAGGCGGCATCTGGGAAGCCCTGCTGACGACGGCCGCGGGCCTCGTCGTTGGCATCCTGGCGTTTTTCTTCTACAACTTCTTGCTCAGTCGCATCAATCGCCGTGTCAACGACCTGGAACGTTCGGCCACCGAGTTTATCGACCTGCTGCAAGAGCCCGCTCCGCCCCCCTCATCGCAGCCTCGCTACGAACGCCCGGTGTATTAACTCTTTGGTTAGCAGGTTGCAGGTTTATCAGGTTACAGGTTTTCCTCTGTCAACCGAACCTGCTAACCTGTTAACCTGACAACCTGTAACCTCTCAACGTCATGGACTTCAATTTTTCTACGGGCAAAAAACCTCTCACGGCTTTCGGCATGGCCGGGCTGGCCGATATCGTGTTCCTGCTGCTGATCTTTTTCCTGCTCACGTCTAGCTTTATCCCGCAACTCGGCATTCAGGTCAACCTGCCCCAGGCGGATACATCGGCTCCCAATGAACCCAACCATGTGGCGGTTTCGGTCACGAAGGAGGGAAAATTCTATGTCAACCAGAATGAGGTACCCAGGGCAGGACTCCTTGATGCTATTATCGAAGCACGGGGTAACAAGACTGCGCTCGTGCTGCGGGTAGACAAAGAAGCCCCGTTCGATCATTTCGTCGCCGCGGCCTCTATCGCCAAGGCCCTCGATATGCGCATCCAGGTGGCGACCGACCGGGCCGACCTACGCCCACGTTGATGTTTCATTTATAAGGTATCTTTAGTAGCTCTTTGCTTTGTATTTCTTGCCAGAGACCAGGCTCCGCGAATTGCTGGTGGTATTTTTGAAGGTAACCGGAATGGATTCATAGGGCCAGGACCAGGATTTCTCGACGACGACAAAATGCAGGTGTGGATAGCCCGCCAATCCGGTGCTTCCACTCAACCCGATGTCGTCCCCCTGCTCCACCTCATCCCCTACCTGCACCAGCGCCCCCTCATGCGTGAGGTGCATATATTCAGCGAATGTGCCATCTCCGTGATCGACCACAACGAGGTTATTGGGGTGGTTGCCATCGAAGCCCCGCTCTTCGATGAACACAACGGTACCAGCGCGGGCAGCCGTAATCAGGGTACCGATGGGCATGGCAAAGTCGATGGCATAGGCATCGGGCAAGTCCGCGCTGTGGTAGGAGCCACTGCATGTGCTCAGATCAACACGGTAGGTTTTCCCTACGGGATAGGGCAACACATACGGCGACAATTTCCAGTTGGGATACCGGGCACCAGGGCATCCATCAGCGACTTCCTCATAGCCTGGGACAATAGAGCAACCAAGCAGCAGACAGAGTCCGAACAAGCTTAGCTGCCGCGCTAATCGCAACATGGGAATCCTTGGATTGATTACAGGATGCTATCCTGTTCAACATCGTATCTAATCTCGCTCTCGTCGTCCCTTTACACGAAGTGAGACCTCATTTCGGGTCCATGGCCTGGGCCTTTCGGTATGCACTTGGTGTTTGCCCCACTTGCTCTTTAAAGACCCGATTGAACGTAGACTTTGAATTGAATCCCGCTTCGTAGAGCACATGCAGGATGGTAGCGTCTTTATAGGCAGGGTCACCTAACAGCCGTTGCGCTGCTGCAATGCGATAGCGGTTGACATAGTCGAAGAAACTTTCACCCAGCACCCCATTGAGCACCTGCGACACCTGTCGCGAGGGCACCTCCAAGGCATGGGCCAGATCAGCTACACAGAGCGAAGCATCCAGATAGGGCCGAGCCGATTTCATGTATGCTTCCAGGCGACAAGCCAGATCAGCCAGTGCCTCCTCATCCAGGGGTGATGTAGCATAGGAAGATACCGATGGGTCCGAGGAAGTTGGCTCTCGCTGCGGGAGGGTGGTGGGCGCGTTCCTGAACACTTCAGGATGGCGGAAGCCGATGAAGCCAATGCCGTAAATGAAAGCCGTCATACCAATCGGCATCGCATAGCTCGTCAGGGTTGCGTAGGTGGCATCGGTGAGCAACAAGATCAAATACCCTATCCGCAACACCACGAATCCACCAAAAAGAACCGTCAACGCCTGGTACCAATGTCTAAATAGGGTTGCCTGTTCTGGCTCGTCATCAGGTCTGGTAGCAACAGGACGTAACCGCAGCAAGGCCACGAGGTACAGGCCCATATGCACCACTCCCAGTGTGGTCAGCAACACATGCGGCCATTCGTAATAGTACACCCCCGTAAGCAGTTGTTCGCGTACATAGACGGCCTTTTCAGCGCCGGACCAGAAGAAAAAGGGCAATTGATAAAAAACGACCAGCCCTCCAAATGGCGACAAATGCCACGCATCTCGCCAAGATATTTCTTGATGCCTGAAACGATGTGTGCGTATGTACAGATAGAGCGCCGGGCCACAGAGAAAAATATACCCGTAGCTGATGCCTGTCAGGTGGGGTAGATCATCCAATGTTTTTGTGCCTGCCAGCGCGTATTCAGCTACCGTCAGGGTGAAGAACCCGAGCAACCCCGCCAGTACCCGGTTACAGGCTTTGTGTCCCCTATCGAGGGTCCATAATCCGATAGCGAGAAACAAGCCCTGACCGACAGCGATGCAGAGAACCACCACCCAGAACAACTCTTGTGTGCTCATAGATACAAGGATGAAAATGTTTCGAATGGGATTACTATGATAACCCCGCATCAGCGAAACGTCTAGTCCTTATTCTCGCCCTTTGCAAAAGCAGGTTCACTCTTCGGGTGCCACACGAAGCAGCCAGTATTCCTGCCGTCCCCCTGCTTCATAGAAAGCTACGTGGATACCCTCCACACTCTCGGCATCCTGGGCCGTCAGGAGCAGGGTATCTCCTTCTATACGATACGAGAAGACTTCCGTGCCACCAACAAATTCGGGGGATTTAGCTGCCTCGGCAAACACATGGAGGGTGGTATCGGTCTTTGTATACCGTCCAGCATGGGCGATCAGGGTGTTAAAACTCGCCAGCCGCTCCTCGTCCGTCGCTTTCCAATGCTGCACCGCTGGTGGGCGTGGCTCACGGGTCCACATAATGCTATAATGTGCATCCGTAAAGAGAAAAAGCCCTGTCTGGACCTCAGGGTCGTATACCTTTTCCCCCTCTTGGTTATAAGCTTGCGTCTCTATCAACCGCCACGCTCCAATCAGGGAAGACGAAGAGGGCGTACCGGGCATGGTGCCTTGGGAGGCAGATGCGTGACAACCACCTACCATCAGCAAGATAGCTGCCACAAGCAAGTATGAGCCTTTCATGATATTGGGAGCAAAGGATGTGTGTTCAGGTGCCTATTGCCTGTCCAGAGCAGTGGTATCCAGCAGGGCACGAATCGTATCGCTGGCGACATCCAGAGCGGTAAAGTCGTACGCACTTACATGATGCACATTGGCTCCAGCGTCTTTGAGCACCTGCACTACGTCGGGTTGGTCATGGATGGTGGCCCAAATGAGCGGCGTATAGCCATTGATCCCATCCGCCGCTTCCAGGTCAACTCCAGCATCAATGAGCTGCTTTGCAAGTCCAGGATGACCGGCTCGTGATGCCGCCATCAAGGGCGTGAGCTTGAACCGTTCGTCGGTATGGTTGACGAGTGCACCTGCCGCAAGCAACGTGTCCACGATGGCTTGATGCCCATAGAAAACGGCTTGTGTGAGAGCCGATTGACCTACTGCATTCAACAGGTTGATGTCGGGACCTGCCGCAAGTAATGCGTCCACCTCCTCCTTGTGACCCCGTGTGGCGGCTACGGTCAGGATCGGGGATCCCGCTTCATCTCGCTGGTCAGGGTTGGCTCCTGTTTGCAGAAGCTGAGCAACCTCTTCCCCATCACCGTTGCGAACCGCTTCTACTAAGATCTGTGCATCAGCAGTCAATTCCTCTCCCTCACCATGGACAATGAGCACATCCACCACGTTCTGTTTCCATTCCTTCAAAGCCACGCCCATTGTGTTGTCGCTGTGTTTGCTGGACTGATGGGCGTTGGCACCGTGGTCGAGTAGCAGCTGTACATAATCGGCATGACCATAGTAGGCAGCCCAATTCAGAGCCGGGTCACCAAACGTATCGACGGCATCTACATTGGCTCCATGAGCAATCAAAAGGGTGGCAATGTCTGTGCTGTTATGTACCGTTGCGTCCATCAACGGTGTGCTTTTATACGTCCGATTCTCTCGCCCATTCACATCTGCTCCTGCCTCCAACAACTGCCTGACGATGCTGGTGTGACCTTGAGATGCGGCATACGTCAGAGGCGTCCATCCAGAAGAATCTACGGCGTTGACAGACACACCCTCCGCTATCAGCCGGGCTACTAAAGTGCTGTCCCCTTCCTCGATAGCTACAATCAGGTTGCCTTCCCCATGGGGTGCAACTCGTGAATCAGAAGCCGTCGAGCAAGCACTTAGGAGGCATAGCAGAACGAATACGATGATGCAATAGATACGAGGCATTTGTCGTCGGCACTATCAGCCAGGATGGGAACAACGCAGGATTGATGAACATCCCTGCAAGTGATTCGATCATAAGCAGCAAATCTGCATTCTATCGTCCCAATGCAGGAAATAGGACATCAATTTACCCCCATGAAGATTATGGGATGCGAATCGAAGTAGCCATGTACGTTTTCATTTCTTTCGACCTGCCAACGGATGTAGCAGATGGCTTCATCTCGCGGCAGCGGAGGGCCTTTGCTGTTGCGGTGCCGTTTGATCCGGGCATTCTTCTGCAGGGGAACCACAGGCTGGCACCAATGGCTTCAATCGCCTCGAAGCTCGTCCAGTTGTCATAAGCCCAATCGCCGCCGACATGCGACAGGGCCGCGCCATGCCGGTGCTGTTTCCGTACAACAAAGCCTACGAACAGCATCAACAGACCCTCTGTGAGTTCGGTCTTGAAGTGCGCACCGCTGCCTCCCTGACGCAGGCGTACTAGCCCGGTTTTGACGACGTGGCTTTTGCGCTGAGCCTCAAGCTCAAGATAGCCCCTCGAAGGCAGGCATAAGGCTCTCGAAGCGGTCTGCTTGCTTGTCCGTAGTCGAGGGAACAGGGTGGGTTTGTTCTGGAGCCTGCGAAAGAGACCCATCGGAGGTAGCCGT
>DATGCC010000262.1:0-13133 GCA_035312345.1 Rhodothermales bacterium | reverse complement strand
GTGCCTCTTGAAACCTCTCGGCCTACGGAAGCTGAATCATCACCCGGTCACTACCTACCTGCACGGTGATCTGCTTGTTTTTGCCCAGCGATTCGAGGTCGTAGACCTGCCGCCACTGTTCCTGGGCTGGCTGGCGCAGGTCTGCGGCGACGCCGATGTAGCGGGCCATCTCGGCAGGCTCAAGGACGATACGCTCCATCGTGTTCGGATAGAGCACGACCTGCTGTGGCGGCACCACCAGTTCATCCCCCAGCGCTGCAACATCATCCTGCCAAAACGACTCGGGCGTTGCCGTGCGGAAGTTCGTAGCGTTGGAAAGCTGGTAGACACGCACACGGGCGGCATTGCCTCCTTCCCCGGGGCTGGTCGTGTTGAGATTGGAGGCCCCCATGACCTCTACGGTCAGCGCCCGCGAGCCACCGCCGCAGCCTGTCAGCAGCATAAGGGCCAGGAGCACGCTACCGCTAAAGAGCAGGGTTTTCAGATTCACTAGATGCTTCATTGACACTGTATGGGTTGGGTGATTGGTCAGTTATGAATGGTCCATCATCCGTTCTCAGTTACAGATAAGAACCGAAAACGGACAACTTAAAACCAGTAACCAAGACCTATCGCCGCTCGGTCATGCGAGCCAGGTAGGCTTTGATAAAGGCAGGCCGGTAAATGCGGCGCTCGCCCGAGGACCAGTCTTCGTTCCGTAACTCGTGCAGGTGCTGCTTCAGGCGCTTGAGCGTTTCGGCTTTTGCCAGCGCATCAATGCGATACTGCATCCCCTCCTTCTCTACCTCTGCCTCAATGGTTTCCGGGTCTATCTGATCGAGCAACCGTTGTGCGCCCTCGAGCGCTGCCGCCCGATACCCATCGAGCATGGCGATTTCGTGGACGGCTATGTCTTCCAGCGCTTTTTCAAAGAGGGCCAGCCGCTCGTTGGCATCTGCTTCGGGAATAGCCGGGTCGAGCAGGTGGCGTTTCAAGGTATCCGGGTTGCCCTGGTAGATAAATTCGGTATCGCCGGGCCGGGCAATGGTTTGCCCGATGAACTCGTGCCGGAACTGCCACGGGCCACTTACCAGCTTCGCCGCTACGTTTAGCACGGTATCGAGCACGCGATGCAGGCGTGGTGCGTCGGCATCCGGCGGGATGGCAGCACGCGGTGCCTGGGCAGGCGGCGTCGGGCGCGGTGGAGCTACAGGCGGAGGGGTTAGGGGCGGTGCCGATGTGGGAGACGACGATGTGGGAGGCGACGAAGCGGGCGGTGGCGCACTTTGTTGTACAACTGCCGGCCCACCCAGCATCTCGGCCACCAGCCGGTAGGCATCGTGCCGCTCTTCGCCTTCCATCACCGATTGTATCGCCTCCTGCAGAGCATCGTCCCGCCGCACGGGCAGCGCCTGGTCATAGTTTTTGCGCATGCTCCGCAGGGCCGCGCCGAGCAACTGCACATCTTCCTCGAACGGATTCTGGAAACTCGCATCGAAGACTGTTCGGTCATAGTCCGGCACGGCAGGCCGCTCCTGCATATCGGCCACCACATCGAATGTAATCTCGAACTCGCCGACGCGAATGAGATCCCCGGTGTAAATCTCGTGCGGCTTTCCTGACTCGATCCGGTTGCCGTTGAGGTAGGTAAAGTTTTTGCTGCCGAGGTCTTTCAACCAGAACTGCACGCCCTGCTGCGTAATCTCGGCGTGCTGCTTGCTGACGACGCGCTTCGTGTCGTTCAAAGGTAGCTCATTCGCTCCATCCCGCCCAATGGTCACCCGCTGCTGATGAAACACATAGGCATCGGGCTGCGGGGCCGGGTCATCGGTCTTTTTAACCAACAGCTTGAACGGCATGGATCGGCTAACGAGCAATCAAAGCGTGAACGTATCGCGAGCGGAGATAGAAAGGTAATGTATGGGATCGTGCCGTCAGAGGAAAGCGCTTTGGAGAGGTCAATGGAGAAAGGCGATGATTTATTGTGCCTAGTAAGCCAGTCTCTCCCTTGTACCGTTGACCTGCTACGATAGTCGTGCAGTCAACTCAAGAAGTTCGTCGGCGTTGAAAGGTTTGCTGAGATAGGCACTGAAGCCAAGTTCGCGGAACCGCTCCTGGTCGCCCGGCAGCGCATAGGCCGTGATGGCAGCAATGGGCACATCGTGATAGGCTGGCATAGCACGAAGTTCGCGCAACACATCGGCCCCATTCGGCCCATCGCCGAGGTTGATGTCCAGCAGTACAATGTCGAACTCTACCCGAAACGCTTCGAGCAGTGCCTCTTCGGCATTGCCAACGATAGTCACTTCGAAATCTTCTTCGAGCAGGCTTTCGATAAGATATTGCGTGTTCTCGTTGTCCTCCACCAGCAGAATTTTGGGCTTCGTCAGCGGCGCATCCAGCGAGAGGTGCGGCTGATCTTGTTGCCCACCTGCTGCGAGGCTCACCGTTTCTTCCTGCGGCACAGCTACCGGGAACGCGACGGTAAATACGCTGCCTTTCCCCTTCTCGCTCTCGACGCTGATCTCGCCATCCATCAGATGAACCAGCCGCTGCGTAATAGAGAGGCCGAGGCCGCTGCCCTCGTGCGTACGACTGAGCCCCGTCGATTCCTGCCGAAAAACATCGAACAGGTGTGGCATGAAGGCCTTGTCGATGCCTACGCCCGTATCTTCAACGCGCACATAGACCTGTTCTTCGTCTTCGAGGAGACGCACCGTCACGCCGCCTTCTTCTGTAAATTTGATGGCATTGCCGATCAGGTTTTGGAGAATGCTGTTGAAGCCGCCCTTGTCGAGCCGCACATGGGCGTCTTCGGCACCGGGTTCGATATCCACCGTCAGGTCGAGGCCTTTCTCTTGCGCTTGGGCCTGGAAAAGCTGGGTGGCTGCCGTCACCTCCTCCTTGATGGCTACCGTCTCCAGTTCCACCTCTACGCGGTTGGCTTCTAGCTTGGCAAGGTCGAGCACCGAGTTGAGCGTTTCCTTGAGCCGCTCGCCGCTGTTCTCGATGAGCCGGGCGTACTTGCGCTGCTTGCCCGTCACCAGCCGCGTGAGCAACGAGGCAAACCCGATGATTCCCGTCAGCGGCGTGCGGATCTCGTGGCTCATGTTAGCGAGAAAAGCCGACTTCGCACGGTTGGCGGCTTCGGCCGTCAGCTTGGCCTGGCGGAGCGTCTGCTCGTACTGCTTACGCTTGGTGATGTCTTGCAAGAAACCAGCATACTTTTTCTCACCGGCCAGTTCAAACGAACTCAAGGCCAGTGAGGCCGGAAACGTGGTGCCATCCTTGCGCCGCCCCGTCACCTCGTCGCTCTGCCCCAGGCTCCACTCGTCCTCACTCGCCTTGGCGCTCCCGTTGCGGCTTTCGTGGCTGGGCGAATACACCACCTCGTTGACATTCTTGCCCATCACGTCCTCGGCTTTATAGCCAAACAGGACTTCTGCCGCCCGGTTGAAGGTTTCGATGGTACCCTCGGCGTTGGTGACGATGATGCCCTCGGCAGAGGTTTCGAGGATGATGCGCTGGCGGCGAGCCTTGTCTTCGAGCTCGACGATCTGCGCCTGGATCTGCCGGGCCATCGTGTCGAAGGCGCGGGCCAGCACGCCGATTTCGTCCTGGCGGCGGACAGGCAGATTCATCTCTTCGTCGTCGGTGCCGAAACGCGAGATGGCGTGCGTTACGCTACGCAAGGGACGCGTCAGGTAATTGGAGAAAACGAGCGCCAGGATGATGCCCCACACGGCAAAGAGCACCGTGATGAGCGCACTCCGGTTGCGCACCTTTGTCACGCCATCCAGATACAGGTCGCGGGGCGAAGTCGCCGCCAACACCAGGAAATGCTGATCTGTCTTGAGGTAGTACGGGATGCGCTCAAAGTAAGCCAGTGTCGGCCCCTCGGTTTGCATCATAGAAGCTGGCAACACGTCGCTCGTCCCGGCAAACCACGTTTTGATGCTGGGGAAATGCTTCTGCACCAGCGCCGTCGAATCCAAAGACGCTATTTGCTCCTCCTCCACATCAGCCTGCGCTACCGGCGACACAGCCAATGAGTCGCCGTCGGCCAGCGAATCCCCGACCTCCACCGAAAGCGAATCCGTGACGACGAGCGAATCGGGGGCAGCCCGTTGGTCCAAAGCCGCCGCCATCGGAGAAAGCGAATCGGGGCGCACGAGCAGTTCGCCCCAGTTATTGGCGAGATAGAGCGACACCTCAGGATCAACGAGATCGGCCAGGGCGCGAAGCTGATGCCGGAAATCCACATTGACGATAAGGATGCCGAAGGGCTGCCCCCGGCTATCGTGGACTGGCGATGCCACGCGTAAGGTAGGGATGCCTGAAGCCACCTCTCCTTCTTCTCGGTGCAGGTCGATGGGCGAAAGGTATACCTGTCCTTCAGGTAAATTCACGGCCTCCGTGAAATACGACTGGGTGCCCTTTTGCTGCAATGCCGACCGAGGCGTTCGGAAGACCGTGCTGTCTCCCTGCGCCTCCATTCTCAAAATTTCCCGTCCACCATCCGCCAGACCAATCAGCCGAATTTGCAGATACGATGGGCGGTTTTCCAGAAAGACAGCAAAGATTCCGGCCAATTGATCGAGCCATTCCGCTTCGCTGTGGTTGGTCAACCGGTCAAGACGTCCTTCGCTCCGGCTAATAAGCGGACCGTTGCGGGCGCGCATCAACCCCTCCACTGGCGGCGTCTCGGCCAGGAACCAGACATCTTTGCTGATGGCTTCGAGACTGGCAAAGAACCGCACCTCGACTGTCTCTGCCGTGTGCTCTAGCCGCACCGTAGACGATTCGAACAGCGCATTGCTGGCTCCCCAGAAAACCAGAAAGCCGACCGTCGCGGTAGCTACCAGCACGAGCAGGGAGAAGATGAGCGCCAGTTTGCCTGCAATACCACCTTTCATGTACCGTGTCGCCGTCTGTTCTCAGATGCGGGCGCTAGCCAGGAAATCAGCAACAGCCTATTCGGGTTCGGTTTCCTGGAGGAGGGCCATCGCCGTATCGATAAACTGGTCGAACGTAAAGGGCTTGAGGAGAAAAGCATCGGCTCCTTTGGCCAGGCATTGCTGCCGTACAACGTCGCGCGCGTCGGCGGTAATAAACATAAACGGAATCTGCCCGGTCGCCGGGTCGCTACGCAACTGATCCAGGATATCAATGCCGCTGAGGCCCACCATGTACAGATCGCTGACGACCAGATCCGGCTTGTGCTCGCGGCTCAGCGCAATACCGGCCTCGCCGTTACGGGCACTGATGACTTCCAGCCCTTCGGCCTCGAACATGACTTCGATGCACTCCAGGATGGTGGGGTCGTTCTCTATAACAAGCGCTGTTTTTGCCATACTCTTCCCTATAACCGGGCTTCTTTTTGTGCTGTACCTGCGAAGTCTTTCGCAACAGCAACGGGGTATGAAACGCCACACACACCACAAGTTCAATACCAGAGTGGTCGTCTGTGCAGATCGTCACTAAATTGTCAACAAATAGAAGCCGTTCCTGATCCTATACGCTGAAGGGCCATGCGCATCACAAAACAAGAAGTACGGGGAAAAGAAAACACACAGATGCTCCCTCAGCCACAGTACAAGACATTATCATGTAGGGACGGTTGTTGGACTGGTCGCCTCCTCGGTACCACCTACGCCAACAAGCCACGCTGATCCCCCTTTGGCAAACAACTCCTTCATCTTCGAAAAGATCAGCAAGAAAGGGTATGACCACCTCCGTGATCAATCTACGATGTCGCTGTGGCGGCGGCCTCTGCCGAGGACGATGATGCAGCAGCCTGCCCGGAGACGCGTGCAACATAAACAGGGCACGATGCCGTCCGTACGACGCGCTCGGTGACGCTGCCCAGGAAGAGCCGCTCCAGCCCTCCCATCTGCCGCGACGCCATGCAGATCAGATCCACCTGCCGATCCACAGCCGCCTCGACGACGGTCTTCGCCACGGGCCCTTCAGTGATGTGTATCGTATAGGGCACCTCGGGGCCCCCCGCGCTGGCATACAGCTTCTCGGCATAGGCCCGTGCCTTGTCGCTGATCTCTGGCACCAGTTCGTAGATAGATGTCGGCGTCAGCAGGGTGACGCTGTAGGGAAGCGGCTGGATGACGTGCATCAGATGCAGTTCGGCCCCGTAGCCTGCTGCGAGGCGTTTGGCTACTGCCACCAGCCCCCGGCTCTGTTCAGCCAGATCAAGCGGTACCAGGATGCGCTGGATGGGGTGAGCTTCGTCGCCATGATCAGGCAGCATCCGTACCGATAGCACATCGCAGGACGCCTTGTGGATAACCTCCTCGGCGACACTGCCGAGCAAGAGATGCCGAATCCCGCGTCTGCCGTGCGTGCCCATTACGATGATATCAATGCCTTCCGATTCGGCGTATTCCAGAATGACTGGCCCTGCCGTTACGCCCTGCGACAACACGGGCGTCAGTGACACATCGCGGTACGAGTGCGCCTCAACGAGCGCCTGCATATTCTGCTCCCCTTCCTGCTGAAGCTTGATCTCGAAGCCCGTTCTAGCCACTTCTCCGGTCTCATCATCCGCAGACGAATCACCGAAAATGGGCACGACATGGAGGACATGCAACGCGGCTTCGTGGTGCCGGGCCAGGTGGCAAGCATGGTCGAGGGCAGCCGAAGCTCCTTCCGAAAAGTCCGTCGGGTGCAGTATCTTTTTGATAGGACGCATGGCGTTTCTCGGTTGGGAATGTGGGAGTTGTCGAAGGCAGGATTCGTGTTACGCAACACGCATCTCATGCAGTTTCCATCGTCTGCGTGTTCTCCGGCGTTGGCGTTGTCAGCAGGCTCTTGCCAAAGCTCTTCACCGTGAACACAGGCACGGGCACCCGTTGGACGACTTTTTCGGCCACGCTGCCCATCAGAAAATGCTCTAGGCCGCGCAGGCCATGCGTGGCGAGCACCACCCAATCGTTCTTGTGCGCCTCGGCGAAAGCCACGATCTCTTGTGCCGGATTGCCCCCGGTGACGTGGAAATCGGCCTCTACGGCTGGCCCCTTCGTCTCCTCAAAAAACGCCTTAAGTTCGGCATACGACGTTTCTTCAATGTCGGGATGCAGGTCGTAGACGGAAGCAACCTCGATGTGATAAAAGGACGGATGCAGGATGTCCTCAATCACATGCAGCAGGTCGAGGCGGGCGTTGTAGAGCGCGGCGATTTCGCGGGCATGCGCCAGTACCGTCCGGGCATGGCGTGAGAAGTCGATGGGCACCAGGATAGAGGAGGGTATCTGTGCAGGTCCGGCCCCATCCTCGGGTGCATGCACGGTGAGCACCGGGCACGGGGCATGCCGCACCACGTCGGCGGCGACACTACCGAGTAACCACCGGCGCACGCCCCGCCGCCCATGCGTACCCACCACGATCAAGTCGATGTCCTGTTGCTCGGCATAGGCCAGAATCCCCGCGTCTACGCTGATTTCGCGGATTACAGCCTCTACCCCTTTGCGCCCGTCCAGTCCTTCACGCAGTTGCTCTTCCACATCTATGTCGGAAAAGGCGGAAACGACAGACGCATAAGTGTTCTCATACATCACATCGACGGCGACCTGATGCACGGTGGCCCCTACCCGATCTGCCAGATCAAGCGCCTGCGTGAGGGCTTGTTTAGCGGGTGCGGTGAAGTTCTGCGGTACCAGTATCTTGTTAAGCCTGAGCATGACGGTTGCCTCCCCATCACCTACGCGGATCTATGGTGTGCGATTAACTTACCGGAGGAGACCATCAGGCCGTCGAGGCATCCCATCCGCCCGTAGAAACGCCGAACAGCGCATAAAGCGGGCACCGACCGGCCATGCCGGTAATGAGCAACACCAGCCCAATCAGTCCCCACCAGCTTCCCAGAACGAGCCCCAGCGCCAGCGTAAAAATACCTGCAAAGACACGAATGACCTGATCGACCTTGCCTACATCGCCTTTCATGTTACCTCCTCCGTTTGAAGAATACCTCGGCGACCGTACGCCGCCTGTTGGAGGCTAACATCGAACTTCGCCACTGCCCTTGTTGAGAGGCATTAACGCATGCCCGTTGTGGGCATTGTTTGCAGCACGGTGTCGGGGAATTACTTACAGAGGCTTCTTATAAGAAAACCGCAGAGTACGGGGAGAAAATGCCAAGTCCACAAAGGAAGCTTTCCTGAATGGTTTCAGCGTTTTCCCTGCATTCTCTGCGGTTAGACACCTGGCAGAAAGAACTCAAGGACCGGAAACGACCCTCACCCGACACTTTCGCTCTCGACCCACTGCACGGCGTGCTGCATCAACTCGGACGCCGACTTCAGGCTGAGTTTGTCTTTGATCCGCGCCCGGTACGACTCCACGGTCTTGACGGAGAGGTGCAGACGCTCGGCGATCTCGCGGGTGCCGAGGCCGCGCCCGGTGAGTTCAAACACCTCCAGTTCGCGGTCGCTCAACACTTCCAGCGGCGACTGCGTCAGTTGGGGTCGCCCGGAGACCAGGCCCAGCAAGAGCCGCTCGTTGATCTCTTCGCTGACGTAGATGCCGCCACTGAGCACGCGCCGCACCGCCTTCACGATGAGGTTACCGGCTTCGAGCTTCATCACGTAGCCCCGCGCCCCGGCCCGAATGGCCCGCTCGGCATAGAGCGTTTCATCGTGCCGCGAGACGACGAGCGTCCGCATATCCGGGTAGAGGGCCTGCATGTGCTTGATCAGTTCCAACCCCCCCATCGTTGGGAGCGAGATGTCCACGATCGCCAGATCCGGCTCGACGGAATCGAGCATGGCGAGGGCTTCCTCGGCATCGGCAGCCTGTCCGCAGACTGTCAGATCCGGCTCGGCATCGAGGGTAAGGCCGAGGCCCTTACGCATAAGGGGATGGTCGTCAACGATCAGTATCTTTTTCATGATGCTATAGGTTTACGGGTCAACCAGCGGCCCGGTGGAGGGGTTCGTCTGTACGGCGGAGGGTGCAGGTGATGATGGTACCTTTCTCCACGCCGCGTGCAATCTCCAACGTGGCCCCAATCACCCGCGCTCGATATTGCATGATGCGCACGCCCATGCCCGGCCGGTCTTCGTCAAGGTCTTCGGGAAAGCCGATCCCATCATCGACGATGCGCAGGCGGACACGCCCCCAGCCAGATGCCAGGAGCATGCGCACATGGGGCGCTTTGCCATGTTTGACGGCATTGCTCACCGCTTCCTGCGCGATGCGATAGAGATGCGTCGCCACGCTGTTGTCGTGGATCAAGACCGAACCGATTTGCTCAAAGCTACAGCGGATGCCAAAAAGCCGTTCGGCGTTGAGGGCCAGCCGTTCCAACGCATCTACCAGCCCGCGCCCTTCCAGATCGACCGGAATGAGGCCCCGGGCCAGCGTGCGGGCGTATTGGTCGGCTTCCTTGATGAGATCTGTGATCTCAGCCAGTTCTTCGGCTTCGGCCTGCCCTTTGGCTTCCATCGCCCGTGTCAGGTTCTGCGCAATCAGACCGATGCCGGTCAGCATCTGGCCGAGGTTGTCGTGCAGATCCTGCCCGATGCGGCGGCGTTCCTGATCGCTGATCCGCAAGGCTTCTTGCTCCAACCGACGCCGCTCCGTGATGTCGCGCACCAGCCCGGTGAAGATCCGCCGGTGGCCAAAGTCGACCTCGCTCACGGCCAGGTCGAGCGGGAACGTGGAGCCGTCCTTGTTTTGCCCCACCACTTCCCGCCCGATGCCAATGATTTTGCGGTGCCCTGTTTCGAGATAGTTGCGGATGTAGGAATCGTGTTCATCCTGATAGGGCGAGGGCATCAGGATATTTACATTCTCACCGATGACTTCTTCTGCCCGATAACCGAAGATGGATTCAGCGGCTTTGTTGAACGACTCAATGTGTCCCTGCTCGTCGATGGTGATGATGCCGTCTACGGTTGTATCGAGGATGGCACTGATGCGGGCTTCGTGCTCACGCAACTCACCAGCGGTCTGATAGTGACGCGTACGGCGTAGCACGCGGCGCTCGATCAGTTCCAGGCAGGTTTCGAGATATACTTCTGGAGCCGTCTTCGGCACGCAGTCATCCACCCCCGACGCCATGGCTTTTTCGAGATACGCGGCATCATCGACAGGCGCCAGGGCGAGCACAACGATCTCCTCGCCATCCCACTTTCGTAGTTGCGCGGTCATGGCTAGCCAGACCTCGTTCACTTCTGTCAACACCACCAGATACGGTTTGGCCTCTTGCACCAGCGCGAGGGCTGCGGCCTCATCGGCCACTACCCGTACATCGTAATCACGCTGCCGCAAAGTGGCTTCGATGAAGCCCTGCTGGTGATCGGCCTTGCCACAGAGGAGCGCTCGCATAGTTACCTGTTGTTTTGGTGTTGCGCTAAAAAGTACGAAATCAACGGGCTGCCCGCCGCGAGGCTTCCCTTACGGATCGTGTAGGGGAAACTATTACACAATCCCCTATACAATCTACCTTTCTCAGCAACTGTGGGGCACTCCCCCACACCATCCTGCGGGGTTCGCTTACGCATGGGGCAGGATTGGCCCGACGATCCAACGACTCGGGGTGGGCTTACTTGCGGCTTCCCCCACCGTGCTGTCTTTATCACTACTTCGTTGCTTTTGCGCCGGGTAGGAATACCCATTATTTTAGGCGCATTGCCCATAAGACTAGCTGCCATCGGCTCACCCAACACGCCTATGTCTTCTCATCCCCTGCCCTCTGGCTCATCGCCCACAGAAGCTCAACAGGCGGCAGATGCCCGCTCCAACATTGAGCTTTTCAGCTACGACGACCAGATCGTACGCCTCTTTGTACTCGCCACCGTCATCTGGGGCTTTGTTGGCATGCTCGTGGGTGTGCTGCTGGCACTCCAGTTACCCTTCTGGCCCGCCAACCTCGGCGAGTACCTGACCTTTGGGCGGCTGCGCCCGCTGCATACCAACGCGGTGATCTTTGCCTTCGCAGGCAACGCCATCTTCGCTGCCATCTATTATTCCACCCAACGGCTTTGCAAGGCCCGTATGTATAGCGATGTGATGAGCCGTATCCACTTCTGGGGCTGGCAGGCCATTATCGTTTCGGCAGCCATTACACTGCCGCTGGGCATCACGACGAGCAAGGAATACGCAGAACTGGAATGGCCCATTGACCTCGCCATCACGGTTATCTGGGTCATCTTCGCCGTGAATTTCTTCTGGACCCTCGCCAAGCGCCGCGAACAGCACATGTACGTGGCGCTCTGGTTTTATATCGCGACAATCATCACCGTCTCGGTGCTGCATGTAGGCAACAGCCTGGCGCTGCCGGTGAGCCTCTTCAAGAGCTACCCGATCTATGCGGGCGTGCAGGATGCGTTCGTCCAGTGGTGGTACGGGCACAACGCCGTGGCGTTCTTTCTGACGACGCCTTTCCTCGGGCTGATGTACTACTTCTTGCCGAAAGCAGCGGAGCGGCCGGTGTTCTCGTACCGTCTTTCCATCGTCCACTTCTGGAGCCTCGTGTTCATCTACATCTGGGCCGGGCCGCACCACCTCAACTATACCGCCTTGCCTGAATGGGCCACCACGATGGGCATGGTCTTCTCGGTGATGCTTTGGATGCCAAGCTGGGGCGGCATGATCAACGGCCTGTTTACGCTACGTGGCGCGTGGCACAAGCTACGCGAGAGCGTCGTGCTCAAGATGTTCGTTATCGGCATCACGTTCTACGGCATGTCCACGTTCGAGGGACCGCTCCTGTCGATCAAGAGCGTCAACGCCCTCAGCCATTACACCGACTGGACCATCGCGCACGTCCACAGCGGCGCGCTGGGCTGGAATGGCTTTATGACGTTCGGCATGATCTACTGGCTGCTGCCGCGCCTGTGGCGGACGGAACTGTGGAGCAAGAAGCTCGCTAACGCCCACTTCTGGAGCGGCACGCTCGGCATCCTGCTCTACATCCTTTCGATGTATGTCGCCGGGGTCACGCAGGGCCTGATGTGGCGGGCCTTTGACGCCGCCGGTCGCCTGCTGTATCCCGACTTCATGGAAACGGTCGTGCAGATCATCCCGATGTACTGGGGCCGCCTGATCGGCGGGACACTGTACCTGACGGGCGTCATCCTGCTGATGGTCAACGTTTACATGACCATTCGCAAAGCCCCGAAGAAGCTGCCGGATCCGGTCTTCGCCCTGCCGCGCCGCTCGTCTGAATCCACCACTGCCTAGCCTGCTACAGCCATGAATCGATTCATCAAAAGCAACGGATTGCATCGCAAGCTGGAAGGCTGGCCGCTCGTCTTTACCATCCTGACGACGCTGGCGATTCTGGTGGGCGGCATCGTCGAGTTTCTACCGTTCGTGCTCGTAGAAGGCGCGGTCCCGAAGATCGAGTCGGTAAAACCGTTTACGCCACTCGAACTGGAAGGGCGTGACATCTACATCCGCGAGGGCTGCAACAACTGCCACTCGCAGATGGTGCGCCCCTTCCGCCACGAAATCGAGCGCTATGGAGAATACGGCAAACCGGGCGAAACAGTATATGAGCACCCGTTCCTGTGGGGCTCCAAACGCACCGGCCCCGACCTCTCGCGGGTGGGCGGCAAATACCCAAACCTGTGGCACGTACGCCACATGGAAAACCCGCGCTCGACCAGCCCACGCTCCATCATGCCGCCCTACGACTGGCTTCTGAGTAAAGAACTTGACCTGAGCAACCTGCCCACCAAGCTGCGCACCATGCAAACCCTCGGCGTGCCCTACACGGACGAAGACGTCGCCGAAGCCGTTGCGAATGCCGAAACCCAGGCCCGCCTCATCGCCGCCGATGTGGAAGCTTCTGGGGGCCCGGCCCAGGCTGAGCTCGTGGACAAAGAAATCACGGCTCTGGTGGCCTACCTGCAACGGCTGGGTCAAGACATCAAGCCTGCTCAGGAGGGCGCAGCTACCCCTGTTCCAGATTCCCTGGAGGCTAATTAGCCATGATGAAAGAAGCCGTCCGCGCCCTCGACAGTGGTATTCTGCCTGAGATTGGCCTGATCGCCTTTTTCGTGGCGTTTGTGCTCATCGTCATCCGGGTGATGCTGATGAAGAAAAGCGAGCGCGACGACGCCAAACAGATACCGCTGGACGACGCCACCGAGATTATCCCGAAACCTGATACGGACCATGAAGGATACGCCTGA
>DATGCC010000261.1:0-2523 GCA_035312345.1 Rhodothermales bacterium | reverse complement strand
AGGTGACGCCGGCCCCACCACGGGCCGAAGGCGATGGTCCCTTCAACCGCCTCATCCTGCGCGGCGGTATTCTCATTGATGGCACCGGCGCACCGCCTATTGGGCCTGTGGATATCGTCATCGAAAATGATCGCATCACTGAGATCCAGAACGTGGGTTATCCTGGCACGCCCATCCGCGACGAAGACCGTCCTGAGCCGGGCGACTTTGAACTGGACGTGACGGGCATGTACATCCTGCCCGGCTTCGTGGACATGCACGGGCACATTGGCGGCAACGCGCAGGGTACGCCTGCCGAATACGTCTTCAAGCTCTGGATGGCCCACGGCATCACCACCATCCGCGACCCTGGCAGCGGCAACGGCCTCGACTGGACACTGGAGCACAAGGCCCAGAGCGAAGCCAACGAGATCACAGCCCCACGCATCGAAGCGTACGCCGGTTTCGGTAGCGGCTGGGGAGATCGAAAGGTGAACACACCCGAAGATGCCCGCGAGTGGGTGCAGTTCGTAGCAGACAAGGGCATGAACGGCATCAAGTTTTTCGGAGCCCCGCCCGAGATTATGGCGGCGGCGCTCGACGAAGCGCAGCAGCAGGGCCTCCGCACGGCCATGCACCACGCCCAGCTCGCTGTGACCCGCTGGGATGTGCTCGACTCTGCCACGCACGGCCTGACGACGATGGAGCACTGGTACGGCCTGCCCGAAGCCCTCTTCACCGACCGCATCGTGCAGCACTACCCGCTCGACTATAACTACCTCAACGAGCAGGACCGCTTCGGGCAGGCGGGTCGTCTCTGGGAGCAGGCCGCGCCGCCCTACAGCGAGCGCTGGAACACCGTGATGGACTCCCTCATCGCGCTCGACTTCACGCTCGACCCGACGTTCAACATCTACGAAGCCAGCCGCGACCTCATGCGTGCTGCCCGCGCCGAGTGGCACGACCACTACACGCTACCGGCACTCTGGGAATTCTACCGCCCCAACCGCCGCGCCCACGGCTCCTACTGGTTCTACTGGACTACCGAAGACGAGGTGGCCTGGCGCAACAACTATCGCCTCTGGATGACCTTCGTCAACGAGTACAAAAACCGGGGCGGGCGCGTCACACTCGGCAGCGACTCGGGCTTCATCTACCAGCTCTACGGCTTTGCCTACATCCGCGAGATGGAACTGATGCGAGAGGCCGGGTTCCACCCGCTCGAAGTGCTCTGGTCCGCCACGCTCAAAGGGGCCGAAGCGCTCGGGCGGGCCGATGAAGTGGGTAGCGTGCAGGTTGGCAAGAAAGCTGATTTTGCCATTGTGCCGGTCAACCCACTGGAAAACCTGAAAGCCCTCTACGCCACTGGAGCCATCAAGCTCGACGACGAGACGGGCGAGGTGGGCCGTGTGGGCGGTGTGCAGTGGACCATCAAAGACGGCATCATCTACAACGCCCGTGATCTGTTGCGGGACGTGCGCGACATGGTAGAGCAGACCAAGCAGGAAGCCGGGTTGCCCCTCACCCCGATGCCCATCGAGACGACGCGGTTTGAGATGACGGATCAGTAGGTTTGGGAAAGCGGGAATGGGAGAGAGGGAGAAAGGGGGATAAACATATCTTTTCCTCACCCTTTCTCTCTTTCCCCCACCCTCCCTCTCCTACAAAAGCGGTGCTTTCTCGGCGGCGTACTGGTAGGCGAAGTAGGGGCCGCCAATGTAGTAGGAGAAGCCGAGCTTCTTGTGCTCTTCTGCCATCTTTTCGAGAACGGAGCGGAAGTGCTGGCATTGGTTCGTATCGACGAGGTAGGACGCGCCGAGCACCATCGTACCATTGCCGAAGACCTGCCCATCGGCAGGCGGTATTAGCAGGCTCTCTGCTGCAATTTTGTCCAGCACATTATGGCTCCGCACTTTGCAGTAGCTGAAGATGCTGGCGATCATGTCCTCAACGTCAACCTCCAGACCCGCTTTAAAGGCTTCTCTTTCTGCTTCTCCGTCGAGCTTGATGCCGTTTTCTGCAAGCAACTCCACCATCTCATTGATGTTGTCGAGAATGGCATGGGTCTCTTTTTCATTCTGAAGCATCGACTCCCAAATCTTGATCACATCGCAGTATATCTTAACACTCCATTCCTGCCGCCCGGTGACATGCTGCAAGGCTTCCGCCAGATCATCGTGGTGGGTTTGCAGCATGGCCTCCAGCATGGTCTTGCTGGCATAGGTCTGCGTCGAGCGCGTGGGTAAGATGGCATACCCTGTCTGGTCTATTTGCCTGCAAAGGGTATCGTGGATACGCTTGCTTCGCTCAGTCCAGATCTCGTCTCCGGCTTCCATACCGATCGTGTCGAGCGGGACCTCGCTGACCAATGCGGTAAGGGTGCCGAAAGGAACTTGGTCGAGGGGATACGCCGCATCGAAGCCGTCGAGCATAGCCGGGTCGAGCGTACAGGGGTTGGCAACAAGACCGTAGACGTAATAGCCCGTCTCGATCACATTCTCAAGCAAGGCATTGGTCTCTGCCAGGAAGTCGCCTTCGACGAGG
>DATGCC010000260.1:0-2722 GCA_035312345.1 Rhodothermales bacterium | reverse complement strand
CCACCGTCTTGCGCAGGTATTCCGGCGTCTGGATGGGGCCCAACAACTCGGCCCGATCTGCGTTCACATCGGCGAAGAAGTTCATCGGCTCCATCGTGTTGTGCGCCAGGAACGGGGCACTGTAGGTCCGCTCGATGACCTGCGCTGCTTGCTGGAAGGCGGCTTCCGGGGTGCCGTCCTGCCGGGCTACGTCAGCCTTTCCGGTCTGGAGCAGTTCGGCAAAGCCAGTATTGTGGTCGTCGCTGTTTTCCAGGGGCGATGCATCGTCCCATTCGACCTTCAAGGCGCGCTTGGCTTTCATCACCTCCCAGGTCGAGTCGCCGAGAACAACGACCAGTTCGGGGAACGCATTGACATCCGACCACTGCCGGTCGAAGCCTTCGGGCGCAGCGTTGATCGTGAACACCTCGCGGATGCCGGACATGGTCTTCGCTTCGGTGGCGTCTATGGATTTGAGTGACATGCCAAAGGCAGGAGCGTGCACGATCATGGCGATCAGCATCCCGTCTCGCTGCATGTCGATGCCGAAGAGTGGCTTGCCGGTGACGATATCGGGGCCGTCCACATTGTTACGCGTCGTCCCGATGATCTTGAAATCCCTCGGGTCTTTCAGCGGGACTTCTTCGGGGATGGGTAGGGTGGCCGCTTCCGACGCAACCTCGCCGTAACCGAGCGTCTGCCCGCTGACAGCGTGGGTGATGATGCCCGCTTCCGTCGTCAACTCGCCGACCGGCACGTCCAGACGTTGGGCGGCGGCTTCAAGCAGCATGCGCCGTGCCGTGGCCCCGGCCATGCGCAGGCCCGGCCACCCATGCCGGATGGACTGGCTGCCTCCAGCCAACTGGCGCGTGAACTTGTCCGTGTTCAGGCCGGCCTGTTCAACCACCACGTCTTTCCAGTCCACATCCAACTCTTCCGCCACGATCATCGGCATGGAGGTCTTCACGTTCTGCCCGATCTCGGGGTTCGGCGACATGATGGTGACGAGGCCGTTGTCTCCAATTTTCAGGAAGGCGTTGATGTCATACCAGGCGTCTGGCAGGACTTTCATAGTGGGCGCTTCCAGCTGGCAACCCGCGAGCCAGTTGAAGCCCAGCATCATTCCGCCGCCAGCCAGCGCCGAGGCTTTCAAAAAAGAGCGTCTGGTGAGCGTTGTGTTGATCCGTGCCATGATAATCTCGCGTCAAAGTGAATGCGTCTGGATGGGCGTCCGTGGGGGAGCATGTTTACATGTTGGACGCCGCCGCTCGGATGGCGGCACGGATGCGCAGGTAGGTCCCGCAACGGCAAATGTTGCCATTCATGGCCTGTTCGATTTCGGCATCGGTTGGATTGGCATTGGTATTCAGCAACGCAGTGGCGCTCATAATCTGGCCCGCCTGGCAATAGCCACATTGGGGTACATCCGCTTCGAGCCAGGCTTGTTGCACGGGATGGTCGCCGTCTTCAGACAGCCCTTCGATGGTGGTGATAGCACGGTCGCTGGCGGCCGATACTGGCAGCGTGCAAGACCGGACGGCGGCCCCGTCCAGGTGGATGGTGCAGGCTCCGCACTGGGCGATGCCGCAGCCGAACTTGGTGCCTACCAGGTTCAGGTGGTCGCGCAGGACCCAAAGGATGGGCGTGTCGGGAGCGACATCGACCTGATGCAGTTGTCCGTTGACGTTGAGCGTATAAGTAGCCATGAGCAGACCTGCAAGGAATAGGGCGTGACGGACCAGATTATCTGGGTTTTTCAGATGGATCACAAGGTAGTAATTTTTTAGCACTAGATCGAATGGCATGCACCGATCACTGGGTTTGATGATGTGAAAATATTATTTCAGATGGCTAGGAAGAGTGTGCTGTATTCGGTTACTTAGCCACCGCAGGCTGCGCATCTCCTGCGATATGCTGGTTCCCCCACTCTCAAGCGATGGACACCACTATGAAAACGCCATATCGAATCATTTTCACGCTTCTTCTCTTCATTTCTGTTGCCGCAACGCAGGCCAAGGCGCAGGGCTGGTCCACCTACGAATCCGAGGCGTTCGGCCTCCAGTTTGACCTCCCCGATGATTGGACCACCGAAGTGGATGGCGACATGCTTGTTGCTACCGGCGATGGGATTGTCATGGTCGTTGGTGCTGCCAACGACGACTCGATAGACACCTACGACCTCTTCGGCATGATGGTGGAGAACATGGGTTTCGAGGCTGAGGGCGAGTACGAGGAGCTTGAAATGGCTGGGGGCATCCTGGGTGTGCTCGGCACGGGCGTCGGCGAGGTTGAGGGAGAGACCGTGGGCGTCGTTCTGCTGGCGGCTACGCTGGATGCGGCCAACTATTTTGCATACATTTACGCAACCCCCGAAGCGTATGAAGCCAACGTGGATACCATGATTGACGTCATCACGAGTCTGGCTCCGCTCGGCTGGGAATACGAAGAAGAATAGCGTCTGAATCGGAGCCAGAGCCATCAGGTCTTTTATGCTGGAGAACATCCTCATTAGCGTCATTTTTGGTGCGACCACGGCAGGGCTCCTTGAAGTATGGCGGCGGGTACGTATGCGTTGGGCTGAGGAAGAAGGTGCCGAAGCGGCTACTGAGCAGGCCGGCCATCCAGCATGGCGCACCATCCTGCGCTTGCTGCTGGCAACCATTATCGGTTTCGTTATGGGAGGCATTACGGCCGGATTGCTGGAGGCAATGGGCGTCAAAGAGATTGCTTTTGGCTCGTTTCT
>DATGCC010000259.1:0-5674 GCA_035312345.1 Rhodothermales bacterium | reverse complement strand
TAGCAGGTGGACTGGTCAGGCCGTTTCAACTGTGCGAACGTGCGCATACTCCAAAATGCGCCGATCTGCTGTGAGCAATTCAATATCATGCACACGCGCTGTCGCTACGATCATCTGGTCGGCTGGATCGCGGTGGAAGGGTTGTGGCAGTTGTGTAGACGCCACGGCAATCTGCGGCGTCAACTCAATCGCTTGAATCTCAGGAATGCTCAACGCCTGTGCAATCCAATCCTGAATGGGCCTATCCAGATCCAGCCTGCCACGTTCCACCAGTTTGGCGACCTCCCAGCACGAAATCACGCTCACGTCTAGCCCATCCGTTGTTCGCTCTGCAAGAATCTGTTTCTGGCGTTCAGTGAGCCGGTGACTTTCGCTGACATACCAGAGCCAGATGTGCGTATCAAGCAGGATCAACGCGCCGCTTCCCAGTCCTCTAAAGCCACTGGGTTGGTCGGGGCATCATAACGCAGGACACTGCCCTTCAAAGAGGTAGCCTGAGTGCTTTTAGATTCAGACGCACGTTCCAGCAAGATGACTTCGACGGTATCCCCTTTCTGGAAAGGGAGTGAGTCTAGCTGTAGTGCCCCATCCTCAGTTAAGGTTTTTTCAAGACAATGAGCACGCATGGCAGGGTTGAAGATGAGCTATGGAAGATGCCTATTTTCTTTAAAACCACAGGAGAGGTTAAGTTGCTTGGATTACTGATTATAGCAGAGGGAGGAATCTAGCTGTAAAAGATCTATATCTGACAACGTGATTCCTCCCTCCGAGAATCAATTTTTCCTGAGTTCATCAATTAAAGTCCAACCGCTGTTCCCAGGCTTCTTACACTCCCAAAATATCCATCCATTGGTTGAGCTTCCGGTTACAGCAATGGCGGCAGGAGAAGGAGAAGTATAGCGTTTCCCGTCATACACCAAAGCTCCGTTATCTACTCTTGCATAGTAAGCTTGTCCTCCATATTCGGCTCGAAAATCAGTCCCGTGAGGAAATGTTACACCCTTTGAGACCCAAGGAACACCCGGTGATGCTTGTGTTCCATTCGTGTGTTTTATAGCCCCCTTCTTTGGCTCCAAGCCAAACTCTTCACGCAAAACATCATTTTCAGTTACATCGGGGCCTTTGCGTCGAATGGTAATCTCTTTGTAGACATCGAAGTCAATGTCAATTGAAGTGTACATAGCGTCTGCTCCTTGTTTTGGTTTATTCGGGAGAATTAATAGTTAATATAGATAAAATAGAATTAATAGTAAATATAGTAGAAAAAGAATTGATCAGTGTCTCTAAGTCACTTCCTTCACCGCAAGCTGTCCGCACGCCGCGTCGATGTCTTGGCCCCGGCTGCGGCGCACGGTGACGGTGACGCCTGCCGCGACGAGGATGCGGATGAAAGCGTTGAGGTCGGCCTCGGAGGTGCGGTCGAAGCCGATGCCATCGACGGGGTTGTACATGATGAGGTTGACCTTGCTCGGTGCCCACGCCGCCACCTTCGCCAAATTGCGGGCATCCTCTGCGCTGTCGTTGGCACCGCTGAACATGCAGTATTCGTACGTGACGAGGCGGCCCGTGGTGTGGGTGTAATGCTGGATGGCTTCCTTGAGCGCCGTCAGGTCGGTGGCAGCCGCGCGGTTGACGGGCATGATGGCGCTGCGTTGCGCGTCCGTCGGCGCGTGGAGCGAGACGGCGAGGTTGAAGCGCGTCTCCTCGTCGGCCAACTGCTTGATGCGGCGGGCCAAGCCTACGGTCGAGACCGTGATGCGGCGGGGCGAGAGGCCGAGGCTGTCGGCGTCGGTGACCAGGTCGATGCTGCGGAGGACATTGTCGTAGTTGAGCAGCGGCTCGCCCATGCCCATGAAGACGATGTTGGTGATGGGCCGGTCGTATTTTTCGAGCGCCAGCGCATTCATAAACCAGACCTGATCGAAAATCTCGCCCGCCGTCAGGTTTTGCTGAAAGCCCATCTGGCCCGTCGCGCAGAACGTACACGCCATCGCGCAGCCCACCTGGCTGGAGACGCACACCGTCAGCCGGTTCGCCAAGCCGTCGTCGTTGAGGTCGGGGATCAGTACCGCTTCGATATGACGGCCCGTTGAGAGCGTGAACAAGCCTTTCGCTGTTTCATCCGACGCCGTTTGCAACTTCGCCAGCGTAATCGTCTCAATCTCTGCCACTGCATCCAGTCGCTCCCGAAAGGACTTCGGCAGGTCGGTCATTTCCTCGAACGACGTTGCGCCTTTGCCGTAGAGCCAAATGAAAAGCTGACGCCCTCGATAGGACGGTTGCCCTTGCGCGACGGCAAAGGCTTCCAGTTCGGCCCGACTCATTGATTTGAGCCTGATGCGATTTGTGAGGGGAGGCGATGTGGGGGCCGTCTGTTCCATGCTGCTTTCAACGCAGTGCGTCCCGGCGCGGTTCAGGTGTTCACTTCAAGAATCGGGGAAAGAAGGAGCCTGGGAATCTATGAGGCTACGAGTCTATGCTGGTGTTGCGTGTGATGCGTTTGGCTATGAATCGTGCCTTGTTTCCATGGATTTATAAGGCAGACATTTCTTATGATGCGAATTCTTCTATGCCTGAGCTTATTGAACAAACCGCGATGCACATCCGAGTTGCGTATCTCGTACTCAGCACGACGACATTTCTCAGCCTCTGCAATCCTGGCGTCTCCAACCCCCTTGAGGATCCGATTCGGGTTCAGAAGGGACTCCTGTCTGGCACAACCACTGCTGATGAAGCGGTGCGTGTTTACAAAGGTGTTCCCTTTGCCGCGCCGCCCGTCGGGGACCTGCGCTGGCAAGCGCCACAACCGCTGGAAACTTGGGACGGGGTGCGGCAGGCGATTGATTTTTCAGACGGGTGTGTCCAGAACATAGCGGGATCGCGTCCGCCCTGGACAGAGGAGTTCATGCACCAGGGCAGCGTCAGCGAAGACTGTCTGTACCTCAATATCTGGACAGGAGTACAAGCAGGCAATGAGCAGCGCCCGGTGCTGGTGTATATCCACGGCGGCGGGTTTAGCGAAGGCTCTGGCTCCGTAGCGGTGTACGATGGCGAGGGGTTAGCCCGGAAAGGTCTGGTGGTTGTCACAATCAACTATCGGCTGGGGGTGTTCGGTTTTCTCGCTCATCCCGAACTCACCGCTGCCTCGGAGCATCAGACGTCGGGCAACTACGGCCTGCTCGATCAGGTGGCAGCCCTTCAATGGATCCAGCAAAACATCGCGGCCTTTGGCGGTGACCCAAACAACGTCACGGTGGCCGGGCAATCGGCGGGGGCCATTTCGGTCTACATGCTCACCGCTTCGCCGCTGGCTGCAGGTCTTTTCGATCAGGCTATCGTGCAGAGCGGGCCGGGTGGGTTGGCGTCTTTTGGATTGGTCTCCACCCGTGGCATGGCCACACCGCTTGCCGAAGCAGAAGCCAGCGGTGCTCAGTTTGCCGAAAACAAAGATGCGTCGTCGATTCAAGAATTGCGCGCCTTGTCGGTAGACGATTTGACGGCTTCGCCTGCCCCACGCTTCGGGCCTGTAATGGATGGCTATTTCCTTCCTGACGATGTGGCTGCGATTTATGCCAGCGGAGCGCAGAACGATGTCCCGTTGCTGACCGGATTTAATGCCGACGAGGCTAGCGCTTTTCCCGGTTATGGCACCTCCACCGTCGAAGGATTACGCACGACAGCACAGGAACGCCATGGGGAGGCAGCAGCAGAATTTCTGTCAATCTATCCAGCAGAAACCGAAGCAGAAGCAGGCGAGGTGTTGAAGACCAGCTTGCGCGATCTCGGGGCGGTGGCTCTGGAGCGGCTGGCAGCGGAGCGGGCACGTACAGCAGAGACGGAAGCCTTTCTCTACTATGTGGAGCGAGGCATTCCCTGGCCGCAACGCCCGGAGTTTGGAGCCTTCCACACCGCCGAAGTGCCCTATTTCTTTAACAACCTAAAATATCTCGACCGTCCCTGGGAAGCGGTGGATCACACGCTTGCCGATGCCATGTCATCGTACTGGGTCAACTTCGCAACGACCGGCAACCCGAACGGCGGTGGGCTTCCCAACTGGCCGACCTATGACGCGGCTTCCCAGTCCATGATGGTGTTCGGCGAACCCATTGAGGTGCGCGAGATGCCCGCAGACGAGGCTCGCCGCGCTTTTTATGAGGCTTATCTCGAACGGTAGGAGACTGCTTGATTTTGAAGCCAAACGGTTAATACTCTGCGGCTTGTCCGAGTATGGGCACCGAGTTGTGAAGCTGGACGATGCGCCAGTAGCCCCGGCGCTTTTCGAGCACGCCGGTAAGGCGGATGCCTTCGAGGATGACCGGGTTGCCCTGCGCGATGGTGACGAGGTCGAACGACTCCACGAACCATGCCACAGTGCCGTCTTCCGACATACGGATCTGCTGGTCGTAGACGTTGAACTCGACGTTCTCGAAGGATTCGTACTGGCGTTCTCGTGCCTTGCGGTAGGCATCGTAGCCCTGCCAGACCTCCGCACTGTCGGTGCCTATGATGAGAATATCAGCATCCTGGGCAACCACGTTGGCGAAGGCTTCCATGTCCTCGTCTTCCCACATTCGCCCGAAGCGGTCGATAACGGCTTTCACCTTTTCGTATTCGGCGATGCGGTCGTAGGACGCCTGCGCCTGGGCGGCACTCGAAAGCAGGGCGAAGCTCAGGTAGACAACGAGTATCGGAACACGTTTCATGACATCACCCTCCTGCAAATGGTGCAAAAATTGATGACCTGTCTACAGTATAGGCGGGCGGTGGAGGGTTGTCAATTTGTGCAGGTGACGTTCTGGTGTTCTTGCATGCTTTCGTAAAAGGGCTGAAACCTTTCGTTTTTAAGGAGAAAGGGCGAATTGAGGCTACAATTGGACCGGTTGTGCTTTACCGTTCCACGTCGTATCTAATAAAATAGAAGCGCTTTTTTAAAAGATAGTAGGATAGGTTCGGGAGCGCTTCCGAGGAAAAAGACCGGGGGCTACGTGCGAGTGTGGGAAGAGGACCCCCGCGTCGGAAAAATCAACGACCAGAAACGGTGCAAAGCCATGATCCCAAGAGCTTTTGAGTACCGTGCTCCCAAGACGTTATCCGAGGCCATTTCGATGCTTCAGGATTTGGGGAGCGAAGCCAAGCTGCTGGCGGGCGGGCACAGCCTCATCCCCCTGATGAAGCTCCGCTTCGCCATGCCAGAGTACCTCATCGACCTGAGCCACGTCCCCGACCTGGATTACATCCGTGAGGCTGATGGCATGCTGCGCATTGGTGCGATGACCCGTGAGGTAGAGTTGGAAGACTCTGATGTGATCGCAGCGAAGTATCCGATCCTGCTCGACACCGCCAAAATGATCGCCGACCCCCAGGTGCGCAACATGGCGACCGTCGGCGGCAACCTGGCGCACGGCGACCCGGCCAACGATCACCCGGCGACAATGCTTGCCCTCGGCGCACAGGTCAAAGCCACCGGCCCGAACGGCGACCGCATCATTCCGCTCGAAGAATTCTTCGTCGATTTCTTTGCGACAGCGCTGGAGCCTGCCGAGATTCTTACCGAGATCCAGATCCCCGAGCCGCCTGCTGGAAGTGGGGGCGCGTATGTCAAACTGGAGCGCAAAGTTGGCGACTTCGCCACCGTCGCTGTCGCCGCGCAGGTGACGCTAGGCGCAGACGGCAC
>DATGCC010000258.1:0-3261 GCA_035312345.1 Rhodothermales bacterium | reverse complement strand
ATCCCGCTATGTATGATGAGCCCATAGGATTGGTGGACGATTTTTTGCCTGTTTACACTGGCATTTTCGGGATGGATGCCGTAATTACCATGTAGTATTCAGGCGCTCCCCCTCCCCGCTGCCGCAATAGTGATGAAGGGTTCTAGTTTTCTTTGTATTGCATGGCTCTTTGTGTTCGCATGGCCCGCCCACGCCCAGACGGCGATGGAAGGCGGGGCGCGCGCGGCTGCGCTGGGCGGGGCGGCTACAGCGCTACCAGCGGATGTGTGGGGGCACGGCAATCCGGCGTCCTGGGCCACCCTGCCTGGTCGCGCCATCTCGTTTTTCGCGACTGAAGCCTTTGGCCTCTCCGCATTGCGGCTGGGTGCGGTGCAATATGTAGAACCGACCCGGTTCGGGGCTTTCTCTGCCGGGGCGCGCACGTTCGGCTTTGAGGACTACCGGGAGACGCGGTTCCTGGTGGGATTTGCTCGCGGGTTCAGCCTCGGCACCACGCGGCGCTTCCATGCAGGCCTTCGGCTGCGCTATCATCAGGTTTCCATTCCTGAATATGGACTCACCCACCTCTGACAGCGTAGGATATCCTTGATAAAACAGGCCCTTTTGCTGTTTTTAGGCAGGTCACCCTCTGATACTCTGGGATATTATTGACAGAGCGGGCCTACAATCGGGCTTACAATGAGATCTCGTACTTCCTCTTCTTCGCCGAGAGCGTCTTCGGGGAAATACCCAGCAGCTTGGCCGCATGCCGGTGCGTAAAGCCGCGCCGGGTGGCCTCAGCCAAACAGCGCCGGATGTGCGTGGCCTCGATCTCCTCCAGCGAGACGTCCAGGCCTGGAGGTTGCGAGAAGAACATGATCGCCTGCTGATCAGTGAGCTCGTACGAGATCGACTCCTCCCCCACCTCGATGGTGATCTTCATGCCCGTGCGCTGATTCATTGCGACCTCACCACGGGTACCGGAGCATCTGGCGTCTGCGCCCCGAAGAAACGAATAAAACCAAGCTGGTCACGGTCGAAGAGCAGCGCCTCCAGGCGCTCGCGCTCATCGGGATGCGTGGCCAGGTAGTATTCGATCTCGCCCAGTTCCACGCTGACAGGGAAAGCAGGGCCACCCGTGAGCGTCTTGGCCCACACCTCCCCGCCAACGATGGCCCGCCATGCCGCTGCGCCTCCTGACTGTCCGTAGGCCACCTCAGCCGAGTCGCCGGGTGCAGTGGCTCCAACATACGTGTAGCGCACGCCGGTGCCGATGGAGTCGGCCGAGACCGGGATCCACGTTTCAAAGAGTCCGAGCTGCTGAGGCGGCGACTGGGCCTGCATGGCTGATGGATCCAGTATGGCGAGCAGTAGGAGTATTAGCAGAAGTACGTATTTCATGAGCAACTCCCCGCAGCTTTAAGCCCCGTCCACGACGAGCCATCGCAGAAACACAGTTCATTCGAGTCTGAATCGACGTACACATGACCTTCTTCTGACGAGGTGCAGGCAGGGGCACTCGAGCGCGGCGTGGGGTGAAGGCAATCCGTGCCCAGAATCGGCAATACAACCAATGACGTGCAGAAACGCATTGTCTCGCGCGAGACAAAACTGTCTCACAAAGCTGGAATATAATGAGCATGATGTGAGTACTGTTTTGCAATCTGCTGCGGATCGGCGAGGGAGAGATCGAGCGATTCTAAGCCGACAGAGAGTCCGTAAGGCGTCCAAAGGGAAAACCATGACTACACCATATCAGCAGCTTTTGACAGACTACCATACCAGCGGAGCCTATCAGCAGCTTTTGACAGATACGCAGATGCTATGCAGCATGAGTAGCAAGGGCAATTGCTGGGACAACGCACTAGTGGAGAGCTTCTTTGCCACGCTCAAGCGAGAGCGGGTTCACCATCATCGGTATCGAACGCGCCAGGAAGCCCTAGCAGACATTTTTGAGTACATCGAAGTGTGGTACAACCGAAAGCGTCGGCACAGATGTGTGGCACGGGCATGCTTGATCACATTACTGAGAGCCTCCTTGACAATCCAGTAGAGTTCGGTCGTCACCCTTCGCTCCAGCATGGGTAGGACGTCGTCTATCTCAAGTGTGCACTCCAAACCGGAGAGCGTCTGAACCTGCTTCGCGTTTTCTAGTATCGAAGGCCGATAACGGCACGCCGGCTCTACCGCGAGAGCTACGGATCAGTCTCGCACGTCCCGATCCAGCTTTGTGCCCGCCTACGGCTCCTCAATTCCGGCCGCCTCCAGATCGAGCAGGTAGATCCGTCCCCATCCCTGGCCGAACCCACCCTGTGACTCCTGGAACGCCACGTAGCGGCCGTCCGGACTTACGACGCCGTTGTTGGCCTTCCATGCCCCGATGTCGGCGAAATGAGTCAGGCGCACGGTCTCCCCCGAGCCGTCGAGCTTCAGGCTGTAGAGGTCTAGGTGGGAGACGCCGCGGCCGTCGTCGAGGTCGCTCTCGATCAGGGTGTGCTCACCGTCGGGAAAGATCCCCTCCGGCTCCGCATACCGGTTCGGCATCTTGGAATAGTTGACGAGCGCACCGGTCTCGCTGTGCCAGCCCCACGTCTCGGATGAGAACCCGTCCATCTCGGCGTACCGCGAGAAGATGAGTTCCTTCTCGTCGGGCGGACGCCAGTTCTGGGGCTCGATCATGCCGATGTAGTTGACCCCGTCCTCGGCTGGCAGGTCGTGGCCGTCGATCACGAGGCGGTCGTTCTCGAGGACGGGCGTTCCGTCTTCTCCATAGCGTAGGGTCGCGAGGCGGATCTTGTCTTGGCCCTCCGGGCAGTAAGCGATCTTGACGGGCAGGGTTACGCGGCTCACGGCAGGGCCTTCGATCACCTTGACGCCCATCTGGTAGGGTTCGCGGTCGAGATCGGGGGCGAGGATCTGCATGTAGGCGTCATACCGCTCGGGGCCTCCCGTGAGAAGCAGGTTGCCGTCGGCCATGTACATGACGCGGTAGTAGTTGCTGAACGCTTCCAGGTCATAGTGCGCGGAGAGGTCCCGGACCTCACCCGATACGAGGTTCTTCTCCTGCAGGTCACCGCCCTCTTCGGTCACGAAAGCAATCGCATCTCCGTCGAGGGACCAGTCGACGCGCTCGCCGCCTTCATGGAGAATGGTAATGTGGTCGGGGAGGTGTTCTTGGGGAAACCGGTCCTGAACCACCGCCTCGCCGGTCGAGCAACCCGCCAGGCAGCCTACGAGGTAGAGGGCCAACGACGCACGGAGCATGAGGGGCGAGTTACGGAG
>DATGCC010000257.1:0-11610 GCA_035312345.1 Rhodothermales bacterium | reverse complement strand
TGGAACGGCGCATTATGCCTGGTTCGTAGCGGCCAGCCTCGACGGGCATCTGGCAGGCATTATCGGAGCCGGTGATGGGTTCTCGACTGGCTACCCCTCAGTGCAGGCGGCCATGCAAATGCAACGCCCGGTGGCCTATTTCGGCACGGCAGGGACGCGCGATTTCAACTTCTACAACGCCTGGAGACGGCACTGGGCCCTGGACGACTCGCCCCTGCCGCATCGCTTTGTCCCGTTTGAAGGAAGACATAGCTGGCCGCCCAAAGCGCTGGCTAAGGCAGCGGTGGAATGGATGGAGCTACAAGCTGTTCGCAGTGGTTTTGCCGAGCATTCAAGTGCCTGGCTCAAGGCCCTCTACGCCGCTGCCTTGCAAGAGGCCCACACGCTAGAACAGGAGCACTGCCCCGTGGATGCGCTACGCCGGTATCAGGAAATCGTGCGCGATTTTGATGGCCTCCTCCCCATAGACGAAGCTAAGCGACAAGCACGCGCGCTGGCAGACGATAAGCAGGTACAAAAACGGCTCGCCCGTCAGCACGAGTTTGCAAAGAAATATGACAGCTACCAGGCCGCCGTGCATGATTTTATCATCCAATATCGCAGTCAAGATCCACCCCCGTCGCACCGCCAGGCGCTCCGCAAGCTTTCTATACGTTCCATGCAAGAGCGAGCCGAGGACACTGCCCACCCAGATCGCGCCGCAGCGGCACAGCGCATGCTGGCTTCGGCCCACACAAACCTTTCCTTCTATGGCCCCCGCGACTTCATAGCGGAGAAGGATTATCAGCGAGCAGCAGGCTTGCTTCGGCTGGCCCATGCCATCTACCCGACAGCGCCTGTTACCTGTTACCGGCTGGCCCGCGCCGAGGCCCAGCTTGGACGGCGGCAAGAGGCGCTGGACGCCTTGGCCTGTGCGTTCAACGGGCGGGGCGTGCGTCCTGAACAGCTTGCTACCGATTCGTTGCTTGATCCCCTGCGCAATGAATCACGCTTCCAAGAAATGGTCGCGGCCTACACCGCCCAGTGATGCAAAAAAGCCGATCCCGCGCTAGCAGGACCGGCTTTCAGATGGTGCGGAGAGGGAGGGATTCGAACCCTCGATACGGCTACAAACCGTATACTCCCTTAGCAGGGGAGCGCCTTCAGCCACTCGGCCACCTCTCCCGATTTCGGGGCAGCAAATATACGTCGTTCTCCAACGTCGCGCAATTCTTATCGGTTTCTGGTTTGTAGTTACTGGTTTACGGTTCTCATTTACAGTTCATAACCAGAAACCATCAACCACTAACCAGCAACCTTACCCCGCCTCTTCGAGCGCGTTGGCTCCACTGATGATTTCGAGAATCTCCGTCGTGATGGCACTCTGGCGGGCACGGTTATACTGGAGCTTCAGCGACCGCAGCAGTTCGTCGGCGTTGGTCGTGGCGTTGTCCATCGCCACCATGCGGGCTCCCTGTTCAGCGGCGTTGCTTTCGAGCATGGCACGCCAGAGTTCGTAATTCAAATAACGCGGGACGAGTTCTTTCAAGATCGTCTCGGCATCTGGCTCGAAGATGTAATCCACGGCCTGCCCCTCTTTGGGCTGGGCCTGAACCTCGATCTCCTGCTCCATCACGGGGGTCAGAAACTGCTCACTCGGCAAGGGCAACAATGGCTCAGCGATACGGTTCTGCGAGATGGTGTTTTTGAACTCGTTGTAGATCAGCATGACCGCATCCCAATCACCCTCAGCAAAGCCTTCTACCGCCAGATCCACTGCTTCGTCGGCGGTCGTAAAGCTCAGGTCTTTGAACGCGCCCCGGAAGTCGCCCACCATCGGATAGCCCCGCTTGGCGAAGTGCTCATGCCCCTTCCGCCCGATGGCGAGGATGTTCACGTTGCCGCTGGCATGCAGATCGGCATAGTTGTCCTGGATCGTTTGCTCGGCGGTCTTAATCACGTTACTGTTGAACGCCCCGGCCAACCCACGGTCGGCAGTGATGACGATCAGCAGCACGCTGTTGACAGCCTCGCGCTCCAGGAAAAGCGGGTTAGCGGAGGGATCGAACTGGCCCTTCAAGTGGCTGATGATTTCGCCAAGCTTGTAGGCATAAGGCCGCGTCTGAAAGATGCGTTCCTGCGCCTTACGAAGCTTGGCCGCCGCCACCATTTTCATGGCGCGCGTCACCTGCTGCGTATTCTGGACCGAACTGATCCGGTTACGTATGTCGCGAAGACTTGCCATGCTTTAGTTAAGCGTTTTGCTTCTCAGCGTAGAGGTCGGCGAGGTCGGTGCCTTCTTTCTTGAGCGCTTCGGCTACATCGTCGCTCATCACGCCTTTCTCGGCGATGCTGGCGAGCAGCCCTTCGTGGCGCATATGCATCCGCTCAATGATTTCTTTCTCGAACTCCCGGATGCGAGCGACGGGCACTTTGTCCAGCACGCCTTGCGTGGCGAGGTAGATGATGGCGACCTGCTCTTCGACGGACACGGGCTGGTACTGACCCTGCTTGAGGATCTCGACGAGCCGCTCACCCCGATTAAGCTGGCGCTGCGTAGCGGGGTCAAGGTCGGAGCCAAACTTGGAGAAGGCTTCGAGTTCACGATACTGCGCAAGGTCGAGGCGGAGCGTACCGGCTACCTTTTTCATCGCCTTGATCTGCGCGTTACCACCCACACGGGATACCGAGATACCCACGTTGATAGCCGGGCGCACACCGGCGTTGAAGAGGTTGCCTTCGAGGTAAATCTGCCCGTCTGTAATCGAGATCACGTTCGTCGGGATGTAAGCCGACACGTCGCCCGCCTGCGTCTCGATGACCGGGAGGGCTGTCAGCGAGCCGCCGCTTATGACGTTGCCTCTGAGCGAATGCGGCAGGTCGTTCATCTGCTCAGCGACTTCCTGGCTCTGCGTAACCTTCGCGGCGCGTTCGAGCAACCGGCTGTGCAGGTAGAACACGTCGCCGGGATAGGCTTCACGGCCCGGCGGGCGGCGGAGCAAGAGCGACACCTCGCGGTAGGCCACGGCCTGCTTCGAGAGGTCGTCGTAGATGACGAGGGCGTGGCGGCCCGTGTCGCGGAAGAACTCGCCGATGCAGGCTCCGGCAAACGGGGCAATAAACTGGAGCGGGGCTGCCACCGACGCCGGTGCGTTGATGATGACCGTGTACTCCATCGCGCCGTTCTCTTCGAGCGCGCGCTGCACCTGCGCCACCGTCGAGGCTTTCTGCCCGATGGCCACATAGATACAAAAGACGGGCTTGCCGCCTTCCTCGTGCGTGCTCTTCTGGTTGATGATCGTATCGGTGAGTACAGCCGTCTTGCCCGTCTGGCGGTCGCCAATGACGAGTTCGCGCTGGCCACGCCCAATCGGGATCATCGAGTCGATGGCTTTCAGACCCGTCTGCAACGGCTCAGACACCGGCTCGCGGTAGATGACGCCCGGCGCTTTGCGCTCCAGCGGCATCTCGTAGGTCTCGCCTGTGATCGGCCCTTTGCCATCAACCGGCTCGCCCAGCGGGTCAATGACGCGCCCGAGCATGCCTTCCGACACCTGGATAGACGCGATGCGCTGGGTGCTGCGGGCTTCGTGGCCCTCCTTCACCGCCTGCACATTACCAAAGAGCACGGCACCCACGTTGTCCTCTTCGAGGTTGAGCACCATGCCCGTCACCCCGCTAGCGGGGAACTCAATCAGTTCGCCTGCCTGTACTTTGGACAGCCCGTAGATGCGCGCGATACCGTCGCCCACCTGGAGCACGGTGCCTACCTCATAAACGTCTGTGTCGGCCTCAAAGCCGCCCAGTTCGCGTCGGAGAACTGCGGTTACCTCATCGGGTCGAATCGCCGTTGCCATGTTTTTATCTGTAAAAAGTTGCTGTTGCTATGGAACGTAAAACGTAATGCGTAAAACATAAGGGGGCTTTGCTGTTGCGTTGCGGCTGGCTCCTTTAGGTTTTACGTTTCACGTTTTACGCATCAATTCATCGCTACGGAGCCAAACTCCATGCGCTCGCGCAGGTTGGCGAGTTGGTTGCGCACACTGCCATCGTACACCGTATCGCCCATGCGAACGACCAGGCCGCCGAGAATCGCGCGGTCTTCTTGCACATTCAGGCGCACCTGCGAGCCAGAGAGCTTTTCAAGCGCCCGCACGAGCGTCTGCTCTTCGGATTCACTTAGCGGATACGCCACCTTGGCCTGGGCTTCCATGATGCCGCGCTGTTCGTCGCGCAGGTCTTGGTAGGCCCGCACAACGTCGGGAAACAGCGCCTCGCGCTTCTTCTCGATGAGCAGCCGCAAGAAGTTGTACGTCGTCTTATGCAGCGGCTCCGCGAAGAGCGACTGCACGACAGCTTCCTTCTTCTCGCGCGAGATGATCGGGCTTTGAAAGAACGTCACAAGGTCACGCGACCCATCCAGGGTTTCCCGGATCAGATTGACATCTGCGTCGACTTGCTCGACCTGCTGCTCACGCTCGGCCTCCTGATAGAGCGCCTGCGCATATCGTCGTGCTACGGTGGAGTTGGTCATGTTTATAGGTTGCAGGTTTGAAGGTTGGCAGGGTGCAGGTTTCTTATCTCAGAACCTGATAACCTGTAACCTGTGAACCTGAAACATTCAGTTTTTCGGCAGATCGTCGATGAAGCTTTCGACGAGGCGGCGCTGGCGCTGGGCGTCGAGGTTCTCCTGAAGGATTTTCTCGGCGGCCTGGATGGCGAGGTCGGCTACTTCGGTGCGTAGCTCGCTAAGGGCGCTGTCTTTCTCGCGTTCGATCTCGGCCTGCGCCTGTTCGCGCATGTGCTGGATCTGTTCGCGGGTTTTCTGCACCTCCTCACCGCGCAGACGCTCGGCCTCTTCGCGGGCTTCGCGCATCAGGCGCTGGGCCTCTTGCTCGGATTCGCGACGGGCCTTCTGGTTGTCAGCCTGGATCTGCTTGGCCTCAGCGAGTGCCTTTTCGGCCCGCTGGATCGACTCGTCAATCGTCTGCTCGCGGGTTTCGAGGGCGCTGGTGATCGGCCCCCACGCAAAGCGCCGGAGGATGAGCAGCAACGCGGCGAAAACAATAGCGAGCCAGATGACCAAGCCGAAGTTCGGGCTGAGCAGATCAGCAGCTATAATCAAATTCATCGACGGTACCTGTAATGCAAAAGGTTAGAATATCAAATGATGAACAGGGATTGTTGATTGTTGAAGGATCTGCCTCAACCGTTACAGTATGGCGAGCACCTTCAACTTTCTAAAACCCCTATTCAACATTCATCATTCTCTTCCTGACAGATCTTACTTGATCGCCAGGATGAACGAGATCACCAGGCCGAAGAGGGCCACACCCTCAATAAGAGCGGCGGCGATGATCATCGTCGTACGGATGTCGTTGGTCGCTTCGGGCTGACGGGCCGTGCCTTCCATCGCCGGACCGGCGAGGCGTCCAATGCCGAGACCAGCGCCGAGGGCGACGAGACCTGCTCCGAGGCCCGCGCCGAGCCATGCCAATGCTGTAGGTTCCATGATTTCCTGTGGGTATGTACGTGAGTGTAAGGGTTAGCGTGTTACTCGTGTCGATGCGAGGGGCGGTACATCCGGCTCTAGCATCAGCCCGCCGTGGCGAGCTTGGGCGTGGCAGGAACCGCTTCGCGGGATTCCTCGCCATCGCCAATAATCGGGGTGTGATAGCCTTCGTCTTCCAGATCGGGCAGCGACGCCTGACCCACTTCTTCATGCCCGTGGGCATCGTGCTCGTGCTCATGTTCAGCAATCGCCATCCCGATGAAGAGGGCCGAGAGAATGGTAAAGATGTAGGCCTGGATAAACGCGATCAGGATTTCGAGCAGACTCACAAAGAGCGCAAACGCGATGCTGACCGGCGAGACGGCATACGCCATCCCGGCACCAAAAAGACTGTTGAACGTGAAGATGAGACCGATGAGGCTCAGGATCACGAGGTGCCCGGCGGTCATGTTGGCGAAGAGACGAATCGCGAGCGCGATGGGCTTTGTAAACAGGCCCATGATCTCCACCGGAATCAGAATGGGCTTGACCAGCACCGGTACGCCCGGCGGCCAGAAGACGTGCTTCCAGTGGTCCTTCGAGCCGTTGATCTGCGTCAGAAAAAAGGTGAACGTTGCCAGCACCGCCGTAATCATCAGGTTCGAGGTGGCGGTGGCACCGAAGGGCACGAGGCCAAGCAAGTTGCAGAGCAGAATGAAAAAGAAGACCGTCAGCAGAAACGGCAGAAACTTGAGGTATTTGTCGCCGAGGTTCGGCTTGGCGATGTCGTCGCGGACGAAGACGATGAGTGTTTCCAGCAGATTTTGCCAGAGCCCTTTCGGTGCCGTCTCGCGCCCCACGCCGCGTTTGTAGCGCGCTGCCAGCCGGGAGAAGGCCAGAATCAATAGCAACGAGGCGAAGATGGCAAAGACCAGATGCCGCGTGATCGAAAAGTCGATCACCATGCTGCCTTCAACGGGAGCAAGATGGGCGTCAAGGTGAGCACCGCTGCCAATCAGCCCATCGATAGTCTCAGCAGTGTGCGCTTCCTCTTCAGTAACATGCTCACCTTCGGCTACTTCATGCTCAAGTTCAGGAACGTATTTGCCGGAACGAAGCGCTGCCGCCGTGCTGCCAAAAAAGTCCAGGCCAAGTGATCCTTCCGCGTCGCGCACCAGAAAAATACGCGGCAACTCGACTTTGCCAATCGGCTGAAAGTCGAGGTAGTACCCATCGGCGGTGTGGTGCACCGGATCCAGTTCCTCGCCATCAGCAGCGGCAAAAGCCGTCGGCACGACCATCAGGCCGAGCAGCACAATAAGTAGGAATGCGCGTAAAAATTGCATCATGTTCTATGGCAAGTGGTTATTGGGAAATAGCAAATAGAATGTGGTGTATCTACTATTTCTCTTCTCCAATGCTTGTCAAATGGCGAGCCACGCTCCAGATCTCCCCGATCAATCCAATCACGAATACAACGAAGAATGACCCGATGAAGGATACTTGATCGACCGGGAGAACCAACAGCACAAAGGCTACCAGCGCGAGGGCCGCCAGCATCCGAACCAGCATCCCACCGATCACGATGAGCATAAACAGGCGCTGATTCTGGCGCATGGCAAAACGGTTCGCCGCGTAACTCGCCAGCCCGTATACCAGACCGATCCCGCTTCCCAGGCCGAAGCCCAACCAGAAAGCTGACGAAAGCGCTGCCAGCAAAACCGAGGTGGGTCCAGGCATATGGGACCGGGGAGAGTTCGTCGCGTGGAACGCTAAACTACGTAGAAAGACCCGCTTGGAATGATAAGGGGCAATGAATTCTAAATGAAAGGAAAATGGAGGAGGTTTTAGGAAGAGAAGAGCGGGGGAAAAGGCAGGAAGTGGAGAACAGATCAGAGACGCGAGGCAGAAAAACCAACAACCAGTAACCAGAAACCTTAATCCTTCGGCTTCTTCTTGGCTCGTGCTGTGCTCTGCTTGTTCAGATCAGCAACGACGCGGAAGATTTGCACGAAGAGCGCCACCATGCCGAACACGGCTCCGACTGTAAGCAGCCACGGCGAGGTGTCGAGCCAGCGATCCAAGCCGTAGCCGACGCCGACGAAAAACGCCATAGTGAGGCCGAGTTGCATACCAAGCCCCAGATAGGGCGACGCCTCTCCCAGGCTTTCCTGGATACTGCCTTTTTGCACCCGCTTGGGTTGTTTGGAATCCGGAGACGGCTCCACGGCTACAAGGCACGCGTCCGTGGCGTGTCGGGACGGTCCCCGGCGGGCAGACGGGCTTCTTTTTTCTGATCCGGTAGTCTGGGCTTCACCACCTCTTTTTCATTAACGGGCGCGTCGTGGTTGGCTTTTGCCTTGGTGCGCAGTTTGCCATCCTTGCCCATCTGGCACTCGCCATTGAAGATCGCGCCCTCCTCCACGATGAGCCGTCCCGTCTTGATGGTGCCTTCAACTCGGGCTGACGTGCGCAGCAGCAATTTTTCCTCAATGTACAATTCGCCATGCACACTGCCGCCAATATCGGCACTGAGGGCTTTGATCTCGCCTTCCACCGATCCTTCGGGAGCCACAATGGCCCGCCCCTCCACATTCAGATTACCTACAATCCGTCCACTGATTCGCACGTCACTATCGGCACGAAGCGTGCCTTCGAAGACCGTGCCCGGTCCCAACAGGTTCATCTGGTTTGGGTTGGGGGCACCACTGGCTTGTTTGCTCATGGTCGTCGGTTGCTCTTTGTCATTTCCAAAAAGGGCCATCGCTGCGGTTCCACGTAAGCGGGTGGGAGGTGATGGGATGGACTGCGGCAGGCAGCCTCAACATACTACAGTATAAATATAAAAGGAGACATCCCCAGAGGTAACAAAAAAGTGAAGGGGTTTTTTAGGAAAAGGAGAGCGGGGAAAGGGAGATATGGGGTTTCTGGTGGATAGTGGATGGTAGATAGTGGATCGTTAAAAACAAAGCTGTTTAGCCTACCACCTTCACTATCAACTACCCACCAAACGCTTCCTGTCCCAATTACAGTCCGACGAGATACACGCGCGGGTCCTGGGCGAAACCGTTGTTCCAGAGTTCAAAGTGCAGGTGGGGGCCCGATGTAAACTCGCCCGAGTTGCCACTGACAGCGAGCGCTTCGCGGGCATGCACCCGGTCGCCGATATGCTTCAGTAGCCGCTCGTTGTGCTTGTAGATGGAGACATAGCCATCGGCGTGCTGCACGACGATGGCATAGCCGCCTTCGTGCGTCCAGTCCGCGAAGATGACGTAGCCCTCACCAATGGAGCGCACCATCGTCCCCTCTTGCGCCGCAATGTCTACAGCATAGTGGCCGGTGCGGGCATCGAAGCCCCGCGTGAGCAAACCGCTAAGTGGCGGCACAGCGGGCAATTGCAAACTCGATAGATACCGATCCTCCACTGCTTCCACATCAACGGGCCGCACCACGTTGACAGGCATCCGGCCCACCGGCAGGGCAGGCTGCTCGTGGTCCGCCCAGTCCTGCGACATCGGCTCGGTGGCGACTTCGGCAAGTTCACCGCTGAGGGTAGAGGCCTCATCCAGTGCAATGCTTGACCCCGTCTGCGTAGAATCGAACTGGCCCGTCATCAGTTGCCGCAACTGTGCCATGTATTCCTGCTGGATCTGGAGCGAGTCTTCCATAGCTGCCAGCCGCAACGCTGCCGTGCGAGCGTCGTCCTGCAAGGCCTCCGAGCCGTAGCCAGGAATCCACTCGCGCAGGGGGGTGAAAACCAGGAGACCCATCAGCAGTAGCGCCACGACCAACGTGCTGCTGCCCCATAGGCCCATCAATGCTTTCGGGCGAATAGTGTATTGCCTGGGCTCTTCCCAGTAATCCTCGCTCGTGATGAGTACGGTGCAGGGACCCTCCTTGCGGCGGAAAAGTTCGGCTAGAAAAGACCACATGGCGAAGAGAGAAAGAAAGTCGGAGAACAGACGCGATCCCAACCGGAAGCCGCGCCTACGGGTTCCTGGAAGACCGTGCGAAGAGGGAACCTTGCGCCGTTCCAGGCTTGACAGTAGCCCTGCCAGCATGGTATATTCGCTGGCTATTTCTTATACAGCGCTTACACGAAAGCACAGACATCCATGCCACAGCATAAATCAGCGATCAAGCGCGTTCGCCAGAATGCCAAGCGCCGCGAGCGTAATCGCTACCACCGCAGCCGTATGCGGACGCTCATCAAACAGCTCCGTACCATTGAGGATAAAGAGCAGGCTGAAGCCTTGCTGCCTGAAGCCAAGTCCTACCTGGACCGCCTGGCCTCCAAGGGAATCATCCATAAAAACAAAGCAGCCAACTATAAAAGCGAATTGGAACAGCGCGTTCATTCGCTCTAGTACCGTTTTGGATGTGCATTGAAGGTCTGTCTTCTTGAGAGGGCAGACCTTTTTTATGAGCTCACCTGTATCCCAATCACTTCATTCTATGCTCGTAACGTATCTAATTTGGTAGCATTTATTTGCTTCAATCGTGTTACGCTTTTCAAATATAGCTGCTTTGCGGACAGATATTAATTGATTCAGTAGATTAATTGCGATTCCCGTGGTATTTTCGCATACTCGTGGCTAGGCACCCTGGCAACTTGTTTTACATCGTGTGTATTCATCGCTGAAATATCCCGCGACCTCTAAAACCGTCGACCCCACCACGACACCCTGCAAATGGCTTGGCCATTATCCATCCCTCACTGGGTGGCACGCTAACTTACGGCATCTGTCTAAACCGGAGGAATAAAGATATGACGCGACGGCTCCTACGTTCATCTCTAGGCTGCCTTGTGCTGTTGCTACTTGTGAACACAGCCTATGCGCAAGAGGCAGTAGAGGACACGACGAGATACTATCAGTACTACCGAGCCAGCGAATCGCTTTTCTTCCAAGGCCGCCTTGGTCTTAACTTCTATGGCGGCGACCGCGACGTGAACCCCTTCGACGAGGTACAGGGATATATCGAGAACATTGGCTTCGATCTGGGCCTGGAAGTGGGCTACCATTTCTCAGACCGATTTAGCCTGAGTCTGATGCACCTCTCTGGGCGCTATCCCCGCATTGAGGACGAGCCCTTTACCCCTGTAGCCGACTACCCTGGTGCCCTTGACCTCGATCCAGAAACCACGAGCAAGTGGCGGCATCACTTCTCGCTGTTGGGCCGCGTACAGATCCTTCCACTCGAGCGTGTCTCACCCTACTACCACATGGGCTTTAACGTCTCCTTTGGTAAGATTAACGATGAGATGGAAATGGGCATTGGCCCCACTATCGGGGTCGGTCTCGACGCTGCAGTAACCGACCGGATGGGCATATTTGTGGAGATAGACGGCATCTACTCCTTCGATGACGGCGCACTTGACCTTGCCGACACACAAGTCTTTGAAGAAGGGTCGTCGGGTCGCGGGATTGATGCGTCGGACTTCGATGCGTTTCCGTTCTTGGGATTCGGGCTTCGCTACAACCTGAAGTCGCCGCTGATTCCCATTGTGCTCGATTGCACCAGTCCCGGCACGCTACGCATCGACGAAGCAGGCACCTTTGCCGCCACCACCAACGAAGCCACACGCCCCATCACGTACGAATGGGACTTTGGCGATGGCGCATCCGGCACCGGCATCCTGACAAGCCACGCCTATAGCGCCGCAGGTGACTATATGGCTACCGTCACGGCAACCAACCGGGCCGGGTCCGTCTCGGCCAACTGCCCCGTGACCGTGCTTGCACCACCGACGTGTGAAATCTCAGCTGCGCCGTCTACGCTCAGCATGTGCCAGCAGCCGTTGCAGGCCGTGCAGTTCCGCTCTACCGTGACGGGCGACCCGCCGATCAGCTATAGCTGGGACTTCGGCGATGGCAACACCAGCACGCAGGCCGAGCCAACGCATACCTACACCCGCCTCGACGCCAACCAGAATACAACGACGAATACAGCCACCCTCACGGTCACTAACGAGGCTGGCTCGGCGATGTGTACGGCCACCGTTACCATCGAGCCTTGTGCGTGTGTAAGCAACCTCGTGCTGGCGCAGGTGGTCTACGATCGCAACGAAAGCATCCTGCGCGAAGGCCAGACAATGGAGAACTTGCAGAACAATGTTGAGATTCTGCGGAATAGCCCGA
>DATGCC010000256.1:0-2261 GCA_035312345.1 Rhodothermales bacterium | reverse complement strand
CGCGATGGCGGCATCAACTTCTCCACCACCGAGACCCACTACGCCCTCGTCAAGGTGCCCAGCCCGCCGTTACAGCGTTTCGTGCAGGTGCCGGGCGACGATGAACACGAACACGAACACGAACACTACGTCTTGTTCCTTGACGATCTGATTCGCCACTTTCTGCCTGACCTGTTCCCTGCCTACGAGGTGGGTAAGGCCTACGCCATCAAACTCTCCCGCGATGCCGATCTGTACCTAGAGGATGAGTTTTCCGGCAACCTGAAGGAGATGATCGAGAAGAGCCTCTCGAAGCGCAAGACCGGCACGCCCACCCGATTCCTCTATGACCAGCGAATGCCAAAGAGCACGCTGACATTCATCGAAGAACGGCTCGATATCGCCGAGGAAGACGTGATTGAGGGCTGGCGCTATCACAACCTGAACGACTTTTTTAGCTTTCCCCGGTTTGGCAAGGACGACCTGACCTACGAAGCGATGCCGCCCTTGCCGCACCCCGAACTCGACGCCCTGCCGTCCATCATGGCTTCCATCCGGGAGCATGACCGCCTGCTGCATTTCCCGTATCAGTCCTTCGACTATGTCATCCGTTTTCTGGAAGAAGCCGCCGAAGACCCGGATGTAGAAGGCCTCTGGATTACGCTCTACCGCATCGCCGATGATTCGGCCGTGGCGAAGGCGCTGGTGCGTGCCGCCGAGCAGGGGAAGCAGGTGACGGCTTTTGTAGAGGCCAAAGCACGGTTCGACGAAGCCACCAACCTGCGTTGGGCCGAGCGTATGGAGGACGCGGGCGTGAACGTGCTCTACAGCATGCCGGGCATCAAGGTACACACCAAACTGGCCCTCGTCGCCCGCCGCGAGGACGATGAATGTTGCTATTATGCCTACCTCGGCACCGGCAACTTCAACGAGAAAACCGCCCGCGTTTACTCCGACCTGGCCTTGCTCACCGCCGATCAGCGTCTGGGTGAAGAGGTGCGCAAGGTATTCGCGTTCCTGGATAAAGAGAACGAAGAGCCAACCTTCGAACACGTGCTGATGGCTCCGCTCTATCTACGCGACGAGTTCAACCGGCTCATTGACCGCGAGATCGAAAACGCGGAGGCAGGGAAGGATGCCTGGATCCTGGCAAAGATGAATAGCCTCGAAGATCCGAGGATTATCGAACGATTGTACAAGGCGAACCAGGCGGGCGTCGACGTGAGGATGCTGGTGCGCGGGTTCAGTTGCCTCGTGCCGGGCGTTGAGGGCGTGAGCGAGGACATTACCATCACCAGCATTGTGGATCGGTTTCTGGAGCACGCCCGCGCCTACGTCTTTTGCAACGACGGCGAGGAAGACCTCTATCTGGCTTCTGCCGACTGGATGAAGCGCAACCTAAACCGCCGTGTCGAAGTTGCTTTTCCGATCTATGACCCCGCGCTCGCCCGCGAAATACGCACCCTGCTCGATTTCCAACTCAACGACAACGTCCGCGCCCGTCTCTTCGACGAGCAGCAAACCAATCCCTTCGTCGAAAATGATGACGAGCCCGTGCGCTCACAATTCGCTACCTACGAGCATTTCAAGGACAAGGTGGAGCACACCGTGGAGGCGTCTGGTTAGGCAGTCTGTTGCAAAACTTTATAACCCCCTTCGTCGTTCGCACGGAGCTCATTTCTCCAAATTCAACATGTACGATTATGAGCACCGAGGATGTTCAGTATGTATCCGACGAGCACGGCGACCTTACAGGTGTAGTAGTGCCGATTGCGCTCTGGAGAGAAATCATTTCTGAGCTAGAGACGCATCATCTGCTCAAGAGTGAGGCGATGAAAAAACGTCTGCTCGAAGCCAGAGGACGACAAGATGCAATCCCGTTTGATGAAGCGTTGGAACAACTCGGGATGTCATGAGACAGATCGTATTTGACACCAATGGTTTTGAGGATCTGGCCTGGTGAATCAAGCAAGATCGCAAGACAGCGTTACGAATCGTCAAATTGATTAAAGAGATTCAGCGGACGCCGTTCAAGGGTACCGGCAAGCCCGAACCCTTGAAGCATGAATTGAAAGGATGTTGGTCCCGTCGCATCACGAAGGAGCATCGGTTGGTCTACGAGGTCGAAGGAGAACACATCAGAATTCTGGCCTGTCGGTTTCATTACCGAATGACTGCTCCATTCATAGCCACAAGCAGTACATCGCAACACATCCAACATATTTTTGCAGGGCTACTTAGTACTCTGTAAGCTAAGTTTTTTGATACTTGACATTGCTCTC
>DATGCC010000255.1:0-4738 GCA_035312345.1 Rhodothermales bacterium | reverse complement strand
GTGCCCAACGAAAACCTCGTCAAGTCCGAGATCACCAACCTGACGCGCTTCCCCATACGCCGCGTAGACTTGCAGATCGGCGTAGCCTACAAAGAGGACATGGAGCACGTGCGCTCCGTGTTGATGGAGGTGGCCGACCGCAACCCGCTCTCGCTCGAAGAACCAGCTCCGATGTTCATCTACCAGGGCTATGGCGACTCGGCACTCAATTTCCAATTCTCCGTCTGGGCCACCCGTGAGACGTTCCTCGACCTCAAAAATAGCATCCAGATTGACATCAAAAACGCCTTTGACGATCACGGCATTGAGATTCCCTTCCCGCACCGCAGTCTCTACACGGGCAGCATCACCGAGCCCTTTCCCGTGCGCATTATGGAGGAGAAAGCAGTTGCCTCGTGATAAAATAGACAGTCATTCCCGTGCAGGCGGAAACCGGTGATTGAGGAAACCAATCCATTATGGCGAGACCTGTATGCTGACTTGTAGCCTTCTCTTTTCTGGATTCCCACCTTCGTGGGAATGACATATGCTAACTAAGCAGGCAAGTATGACCTTGAAGCACCCAATAATCCTGCTGATTTTCTGGCTGGCGTGGACGGCGTCGGCAGTGCAGGCGCAGCCGCTTCCTGAGGCGGCGCGGACGCAGGGGTATGTGCATCAGAACGACACCACCTATTTTGTCTTCGACGCAGAGGTGTATGGCGTCGAGGTGGCGGAGCGGGTGGTGGTGACGGGCGCGTTTCGGAACTGGGATCAGGACATGGAGAGCCGTGCCTGGCAACTCGTGCCTCAATCGCGCACCCGCACGACCTGGACGCTCGCCGTGCCGAATCCCAACTACGGCATTATCGAGCCGAGCACGCCCTTTAAATTCCGCATCGACGACGGACAATGGCTCGACCCGCCTGTCGCCTCCCCCAATCGTGAAGCTGGTAACCTGGTGTTTCTCTACGGCAGTGCTCCGCCCCGTCTCAAAGCTGAACTGCACGGCCCCCGCAGCATCTGGGCCTGGATCTCCGGCGACGACGTAACCCGCCCTCTCTATCCCACGGCCTACCGCCTCGTGGATGCTCACGGCAATGTGGTGCCTGTGCAAGCTATCATCCCCAACACCGCCAGCAAAACACTCGTCGTGCCTGCCGAAGACCTTGACATTCGGCGCGTCTACTACCTCGAAGTGCCGGGTCTCAAGCTCCGCGCCCGGTGTCGGTTCGATGGCTGGTTCCGCTCGCTCTATTCCAGCAAAGAACTGGGCGCGAACATCCACGAGGGCACTACCACGTTTCGCATCTTTTCGCCTCGTGCCGACCATGTTCGTCTCTACCTCTACGCCGCCGCTGGTGCTCCGCCGGAAGCCGCCCGCCAGACCATCGATATGACGCGGGATGATGTGGGCGTGTGGGAAGCCGTCCTTGAAAGTGATCTGCATGGGACGTACTACGACTTCACTGTCCACGGCCTCGAAGATCCGGGCAATTTTTTCTACGAGGCGTACCCCGTTCACATCAGCGACCCCTATGCCCGCGTCAACGTGGATGCGCAGGGCAAGAGCCGCGTGTGGCGAACTACCACGCCTGCCGCGTCGCTCGCAAACGGTCGCCCGAAGATGGAAGACGTGATTGCCTACGAGGTGCATGTGCAGGATTTCACGGACCGGCTACCGGTTGCCGACGACCTCAAAGGCACTTTTCCCGCAATGGTCACGCCTGGCCTCACCAACAGCGCAGGCGAGCCGATTGGCTTCGACCATCTGGTGGATCTGGGCATCAACGTCGTCCACCTGATGCCCGTGCAGGAGTATCTGCACTATCCCGACGACGAGTGGCAGGCGGCGTTCAAAGACGATCCGTACATGATCGCGCAGGGCGTCAACCTGGAGAATTACCAGTGGGGCTACCGGACGACGCACGCCTTTGCCATTGAGGCGCGCTACCGAAGAAAAGGCACCGAGCACGGTGCCCAACGCGAGCAGTTTCGGGACCTTGTGCAAGCGTTCCACGACGAAGGCATCGCCGTCATCATCGACCTCGTGCCCAACCACACAGGCGAGAACATGGACGGGCGGCACTATCTGTTCAACTTCAACGTGCTCGACAAGCCCTATTACTACCGCACCGACGAGCAAGTAGAGCACATCGGGCCGTTCGGCAACGAGGTCAAGACGGAGGACCGCCCGATGGTGCAGCGTTGGGTTATCGACCAGTGCCGCACCCTCATTGACGAGTTTGGCATCGATGGTTTTCGCATCGACCTCGCCGGGCAGATCGACAAGCAGACGCTGATTCGCCTCCGCGAGGAACTGGGCGACGATGTCATTATCTACGGCGAAGCCTGGATTCCACCGAGCGATCCCGATGTGGTGGCGAACGAGGACTGGTCGTGGTACAAAGCCGACGCGCCGATCACGTATTTCCAGGATGATGCCCGCAATGCGTTCAAAGGCCCCGTCTCGGATCCACGGGATCCGAAAGTAGATCGCGGTTACCCGGGTGGCGATGCGTCGCTACGCCAGCAGGTGATGCAGGGTTTGCTCAACAGCTTCCCCGAAGAGGTCGACCCGAACCGCGGCATCAACTACCTTGACATCCACGACAACTGGGCGCTGGCGGATCGCTTCGCCACGACCGACTGGGATGGTCGCCAGGGCGTGAACGAGGCGCAGTTCAAGCTGGCAGCCGGATTGCTCTTCACCTCGCTCGGCCCGATTGTGCTACACGGCGGCACCGAGATCATGCGCAGCAAAGGCGCGGCTCCGCTCGAAGAGGTCGTCAAGGAAACAGCGAGTGGCGAATTGGCCTACCACGGCAAGCGTGACACCTACAACCTGCGTGTCGCCAACCAGTTTGTGTGGGAGAACGTTGGAAAAACCAGCGCCGAAGCGCCCAACGATTACGCCAACATGCTGGCCTACTGGAAGGGCCTCCTCGCGCTACGCAACAGCGAAGCCGGGCAGGTTTTCCGTGTGGGTACGGCACCACCCGAAGGCTATTACCAGTGGATTCTTCCTGCCGACCCGCACCTCCTCGGTTACCTCGTCGACGACCGTGTGGTGGTGCTCATCAACACGAGCGAGGTGGATCAGGCCTTTGCCGATGTAGCATTTCCCGAAGGCGACTGGCACCTTGTCGCCAACGCAGAGCAGGTAGATTCCATCAACGGCCTCCCTAGCGATGGAGCCTTGCTCGAAGGAGGGGAGACATATACGCTGATGGTCCCGGCGGTGAGTATGAAAATCTGGGTGCGGGATTAGGAATGGGGGAGTAGAAGAAAGGGGGCAAAAGTTCTCTTCCATCTCCAACCTCCCACACGTAATCTACCGCATCGTCAGGCGCAGGCCCATGCCCGTACAGCGTCCGTGGATGGGGCCGTAGACGTAGGCGGTGTCGAAGTGGTCGCCGAAGGGATTGGCTGGATCTACAAGAGGAGCGGCTTGTGTGTAGTCGAAGAGGTTTTCGATAGCCAGGTAGGCTTGTAGCAGCGGACCGCCGGGCACGTCGATGTCTTTCGTGACTTGCAGGTTGTGGAGGCTGAATGTGGGTGAAGTGATAGAGCGCTCGAACGGGGCTTCGTATTCCGGCAGCTTCATCGGCCCCGTCAGGTTCATCGTGTAATCGAGAGCAATGCCGTAAGGCAGGCGATAGGTAGCGTTCGCCACGCCCTGGAAGTCGGGCGCGAATTCCAGCGGGGCTCGGGTGCCAGCTTCCTCAATAAACACATCCATGAGAGTGCCACCCAGCGTGTAGGTGAGCGGCAGAGCGGTCAGGCTGTGTGAGAGCGTTAGCGAGAGGCCCCGCGTCGTGGCAGCGCCGTCGAGGTTCTGGTAGATGATATGGCCGGGTTGGTCGTAATTCGGCTCAATTTTATTGGTGAAGTAGGTGTAGAACCCTTCCAGGTCGATGGTTAGCGGGTTGGCTCCGAACGGGATGATATGCTGGAGGCTGGCAGTGCCGCTTACTGAGCGTTCGGGTTGGAGGTCTTCGAGCAGGACGGTGGCACGGGCACCCGTGTAGGCGGCGTGGTCTTCGGTGAACAGGTTGACGATGCGGAAGCCGGTGCCGCCATTCAGGCGGAGCGTCGTGTTCTCATGCGGACTTATTTTCAGACTCAGGCGCGGCGACGGGATGAGCCCATAATCGGCTTGATAATCTACACGCATGCCCGAGAGCAGCCGGACAATATCAGACGCGATCCATTCGTGCTGGGCGAAGACGCCAGGGATGAGGCGGTCGTCAGGCTGGTTGGCGATTTCACTTCCCGCTTCGTCGAAGGTACCTGTGGCAACGGTGTTGTCGTCGTAGCGCTGGGCACGGAGCGCACCGCCTACAAGGAGCGATTGCTGGTCGCCGAGGCGGAGGGGCCAGAGGAGTTGCGCAAAGCCGGTTGTCTGTTGGGCCTGGTAGCTGTCGGCTCCGTAGAAGCTGTCCTGGTCGTGGTGGTTGAAGGCCACATCCAGTTTAATGTTACGCTCGGGCCAGAGATAATAGCCGCCTACGACTTCGACGCGGTGTGTGCGGATCGTCTCTCCATAAAACACATTCGAGCCACGTAGCGCATCGGAGAAGTCTTCCACGAATTCCGCCGTACCGCCGAGCCGGTCTTCATAGTAATAGCGCGCCGAGAGGTCCGCCTGCCGACGCCCGATGCCATCGGTGAGGGAGACCTTGCCAAAGAGCGAGGCCCGCGTGGTGAGCGTCACGTCTGCGAAGTTGTCGCCGTTATCGTCCAGATAGCGGTTGTT
>DATGCC010000254.1:0-4227 GCA_035312345.1 Rhodothermales bacterium | reverse complement strand
TCTCGCTATGGATGAACAGGTAGGCCAGCACCGCCACCGCCAGCGCCACGGAGAGGCCGAAAACGTTGATAACGGTGTAAATGGTATGCCGACGCAGGTGGCGAAACGCGGTGTGCAGATAGTTCCTGAGCATAACGAAGGTCCAGGCAAACCGTTGGGAAAGAGAGGGGAGGAAAGCGCGAACCACCTGCATCCAGTACCATTGGCGGGCACGGACATATCCCGCACGCAGGCCGATATGATGGTATACCTCTTCGAGGTCACCGAGGCGTGTTTCATCGACTTCGTCTGGGAAGAGCGCCCGCAGTACGGTTTCAGCAAGGCGCGGAGGTGGCGGATGCGGCATCGTTGGTCAGGTTGAAGGACCTGAAAAGATCAAGTCAGGCAGGCCTGTCCACATGGCGGTCTCGATGCGACGGATTTCGAGCAAGGCCTGCTTCCCGGCCGCCGTGAGCAGGTACATGCGCCTGCGCCGCCCGCCCCGGTCCGGTGTAGCTTCGCCGAGGTCAGACGTAAGGTAGCCGCGTTGCACAAGGCGGTCCAGCGAGACGAAGAGGGCACCGAAAGACCACGTTTTGCCCGTCACCGTCTGCAACTGCTTCTGGATGGTGACGGTGTACGCATTGTCTTGCAACCGCCAGATTGCCAGCAGCAGCAGTTCTTCGGTGCGGGAAAGCAATTTCATGGCATCCTGTAGCTCTTCCTAAAATTTAGGAATTGGCTCTACGCACCCTTTTCTCAAAAGTTATAGCCGTGAAAAAAGAAAGGCTATCGTTCACGCAACGCCAACCGGATTAAAGCCTCCGCAGATTGGACGCCGGGGTTTTTGCGCAGCACGGTGCGGAGGCTTTTCTCGGCAGCAGCACGGGAGAAGCCGAGCGCTTCGAGCGCCGAGAGGGCATCGGCGCGGGCCGCCGCAGCGGCTTCGGAGCCGCCGGTGAGTGGGGCAGCGCCGGCTCCTGCCAGATCCATATTCGTGACCCGGTCGCGCAACTCCACGATGAGCCGGTCGGCGGTCTTGCGCCCGACGCCGGGGATGTTCGTCAAGATGCTGGTGTCGCCGCCGAGGATATGGTCGCGCAGTTCGACGGGCCGCATCGCGGAGAGCGCTGCCAGTGCCAGCTTTGGCCCGATGCCGGAGACGCCAATGAGCACTTCGAACATCTCGCGCTCGGCGACGGTAGCAAAGCCAAAGAGTTGCAACGCATCCTCGCGGACGTGCTGGTAGGTAAACAGCTTGGTTGCTTCACCTACTTTCGGCAGTACTTCAAACGTAGAGGTGGGAATCAGAAGCCGGTAGCCCAGCCCCTGCACATCAATGATGGCGACGGTGGGTTTTTTCTCGGCTAGCTTGCCAGAAACGTAAGCAATCATGGTGCGAAAAGGATCGTCGTGGGGAAAGAACCCTGTAAGATAGGCAATGCGTGTGCAACCGTGGTGTCACATGTGTTTGGGAAAGTGGGAAGGGCGAGGAGGGCAGAGGGTGTTCGTCTTTTGACCTTCGTGCTTCGTCCTTCTTCGAAGGCAACTATTTTGGTGAGGGGCGCTTATACTGACGCTGCGACCAAACCTCTTCGGCTATGCGATCCAGGTGGGCGACATTCGGGCTGGCGGTGCTGTTTTGGACGGTTGTCGGGCTGTTCTTCGCCACACAAATCTATCTGCTTTCGCCTGAGAGCAACTGGCCCAGCGCCCTGCGACAGGCCATGCCGCGGTGGTATATCTGGGGCGCGCTCCTGCCGGGCATCATCTGGCTGGATCGGCGGCTGCTGAAACGAGCTAGCCTGTCGCGGCGGTTAGTAGGACACTTTTTTCTGGGCATCGGCTGGACGTTTGTGTTCATTGGCGTCACCCTGCTCGTTCGGCGCGTGATGTACGGCGTCTTTGCGCCTATCGACTCGCTGCTCTTCGCCCGTAGTTTTTACTGGGATTATCTCATCTACTGGCTCCTCCTGGGCGTCTACATCGCCGTCGATTACTACCGGGCGCTGCAGGCGCGGGAGTTGGCATCGGCGCAGTTAGAGGCATCGCTGAGCGAGGCGCGGCTGCACCTGTTGCAGGCTCAGCTTCATCCGCATTTTCTGTTCAACACGCTTAATGCCATTTCTGCCTTTATGGAGACCGATCCCAAGGTGGCGCGGCGCATGACGGCGCAACTGGGTGACCTGCTGCGGGCCTCGCTCGACCAGGCCGACCAGCAGGAAATCCCCCTCACCGACGAACTGGCGCTGCTGGACAACTACCTCGCCATCGAACGAATGCGCTTCGAGGATCAACTCACCATTGACGTGAACGCCGAGCCAGACACACTCGATGCCCTCGTGCCGCGCTTTGTGTTGCAGCCGCTAGTGGAGAATGCTATCCGGCATGGTATCACCACGCGGGCGGCAGCGGGTCACATTGCCGTTACCGCTACGCGCCGCGAAAACCAACTTGTTCTGTGCGTGTGCGATGATGGTATCGGATTGCCTGCCGACTGGCACATCGAAAAAAACGCCGGCATTGGTCTCTCGAACACGGCGGCCCGCCTGAGGCAACTCTACAACGAGCAGCATGCGTTTGCTGTCGAAAACGCTACTGAAGGCGGCGTCTATGCCGAAATCACACTGCCCTTCCGCCCACATCACGAATCACTTCCAAGCTGAGATAGCATGTCCGTACTCCGTGTCCTCATCGCCGACGACGAGAAACCGGCTCGTAAACGCCTGGTCGACTTGCTGGTCGATGTGACGAATGTGGAGGTCGTAGCAGTCTGTGCCAGTGGCGAAGAAGCCATTCAGGCTATCGACGAGCATGAACCAGATCTCGTTTTCCTCGACATCCAGATGCCAGAGATTGATGGGTTTGCTGTGATTGACACCATCGGCGTGGCGGCGATGCCCGTCACCATTTTCGTGACGGCCTACGACCAGTATGCCCTCCGCGCCTTCGATGCGCATGCCGTCGATTACCTGCTCAAGCCGTTCAGCGACGAGCGCTTCGACATCGCCTTACAGCGGGCGATGCAGTTTGTGCAATCTAAAAAGCGCGATGCCGAGGTGATGCTCCGCATGGCAGCTTTGCTGGAAACGGTGCGGCCCGCCGCGCCGCGCTACCTGGATCGCATTGTGCTTAAGTCGCGGGGCCGCGTGTCGCTGCTCAAAGTGGATGAGATTGTCTGGATCGAAGCAGCAGGCGTGTACGTGAAGCTGCACGCTACGCAGGCTACGCCATTGCACCGCGAAGGCCTCAGCCGTCTGGAAGAACAACTCGACCCGCAGCAGTTTATCCGCATCCACCGTTCCACCATCGTCAACATCGAGCACATCGCCGAACTGCGCTCCGATGCCCACGGAGATTACACCGTCCTCCTGCACGATGGCACACCGCTCAAGCTCAGCCGCACCTACCGCGAACGGTTGCAAACGCGGCTGGGTCAGCCTTTCTGACGGCGTTCATAGCGTCCATAGTCCGGCTTGCAACAACCACACGCCGCTTGCATCATGGCCTGTAGCTAACGGGGAGCAGTCGCGTAGGGTACACCCACACACTGTCCTCGAACCTATCCCTGAAATGCCATGCCATGGTTGTCTCGGTTTATGCAGTCCGTTGTTTTTTGCCTGCTTGTTGCATCAAATCTGCACGCGCAAGAAGGGCCTGTTCCTTTTACGTCGGATCGCTGGGAGATCAGTGCTGAAGAGAGCGAAGTGGTTATGTTCCAAGGGCAGCAAAGCCTGAAAATGGCTGGGGGCACGGCGTTGCTGAGTGATGTGGCCTTTCGAGATGGCACGGCAGAAGTGGATATCAGTATGCCGGGTGAGGCCAGCGGGTTTGCTTATTTGATCTTCCGCACGGAGTCTGCCAAAGGCAGCGAAGTCGTGTACGTGCGGATGCACAAATCAGGGTTGCCCGATGCGCTCCAGTACGCCCCCAGCGACAACGGCAACACGGCGTGGCAACTCTATGAAAAGTACAACGCACCCATTGTTTTTGACCGCAACACATGGACGCACCTCAGGATGGAGGTAGCAGGTTCGGAGGCGAGATTCTACATCAATGAGGCGACCGAGCCAGCGCTCGTCGTGCCCGACCTGCGGCGGGGTGATGTAACGGGCGCGCTGGGTGTGCTCGGCGGCGGTGGCGGACCAATCTACTTCGCCAACTTTCGCTATACGACCGCCGCGCAGCCAACGCCCATCACGCCTGAGCCAGCCGTGTCCTCCAATGTATTGAGCCGGTGGGAGGTGT
>DATGCC010000253.1:0-2400 GCA_035312345.1 Rhodothermales bacterium | reverse complement strand
CCGTCGCCGGTTCCTGACCGTCCAACGCGTTTTGAGCGATATCATGGTTTTCGCCCAGGTACCACTCCATGTCCGCCAACTGAATCGTCAACAACCCTTTGTCAATGCTTTCGGGCTGGTCGGTGACGGCGAGGAGTTGCTCGCGCATTCGTGCCAGCGCCTCGTCGGTGGCCCCGCTTTGCTGTTCGGTCAGGTAGCGATATGCCAGAATCGCCCGCTGCAAGGTTGCCGATGAAAAGTTGGGGTTGGAGATGAGCAAAAAAGCACCATACTCTGGCCCCAGTTCTGCCTTCTGGGCCTGCACTGCTACCATTTCATCAATCAGATTGCCATACTCGGCCTGGAGGCTGGCATCCGCGTTGATCGCTTCGCGAAGCTGGCGTTCGGTGTCGGCACGGCGGGCCATAATCATCTCATTGTTCAGCGCCCTGACGCGGCCTTCGTAGAGCTTCTGCCCGTTGCGGAGGCTAAAAATCTGGTTCTGTAACTCTGACTTCCCCTCACCCTCGGGCATCCCATCATAAGCGTCCTGTAAGGCATCAGCCCGGCTGCGGTAGAAATGCAGCACGGTCGGCTCGCGTACATCGCGGCGGTAGTTGAGTTGGGCGACGGTCTCCAGCCGGTATGTGCTACCAGGATTGCCAATGGCGAAGACGAGCGAGCCTTCCTCCACGCCGGCCTCGCTCCACTGGAAATAGTGGAGCGTTTCATATGGCTCGCCATTCTCATAGACGCGGAAGAACGTCATGTCGAGCACATAGCGCGGGTAGGTGAAGTTGTCCGCATCGCCGCCGTAATAGCCCACCTCAACCTCCGGCACCATCACGAGCCGGACATCATCGTAGCGCTTGAAGGTGTAGGCCGAGTAGCGTCCGCCGTGGTAGAGCGAGATGACCTCGACATGCATCCCGGCGTCCTCCCCTCCGGCGGCCTCCCCGATGCGCGTCTGAATCTGCTCGATGACATCCTGCCGTGCCTGCGCCCGCTCGGCGTCTGTCTGCGCGTTTTCGAGCGCGGCGTACACTTCATCCGTCACATCTTCGATGGCGAAAAGCTGGTCGGCGTACATGTTGTCGGCCCTGCGCTCTTCAGCCAGCGACGTGGCATAAAAGCCTTCTTCTAGCAGATTCTCGCCGGGCTGCGAGACCGCTGCCGTGGCACCGCGCCCGCAGTGGTGGTTGGTCATTACCAAACCGTGCGCCGAGACGAACGAAGCGGTGCAGCCAGGGATACGGAGCGCACCCAGCCGGGCGCTGGTAAACCACGACTCGTCCGGCTTGAACTGGTAGGTTTCTGCCAGATAATCCGTCGGTGGATAGTCGAAGGTCCACATCTTGCCATTATCGAAGCGCCCGGCGCGATACATGTCGTCGGTGGGGACTGGTTGGGCCAGCACCGGGAGGGTACTGGTGAGCAGGAGGAGCAAGGTCAAGCAACCTATCACTAAAGCCTGCTGAGGTTGGCGTGCGTACATCTCAGAATGTATTCAAGTTGGGAGATATGCGGCGCGGCTTCGGATAGAAAAGCCGCCGTAGGATCCTGCATTAGAATCTTTACCGCCTGTGGAGTTTCACAGCAAACCCGATTGGAACACTCCGCCGGGGCGTGGTATATTACGTGCTCGTGCGCACAAGTGCCCGGCCCCCATGCTGGAATTGGTAGACAGGACAGACTTAGGATCTGTTGTCCGAAAGGGCGTGTAGGTTCGAGTCCTACTGGGGGCACCTCTTTGCAGCCCCTAAGTCTATTGTGATAAAGGCTTAGGGGCTTGTATATTTGCTATGGGTTAAGGATAGGGTTAAGGAAAGTTGATCAGGCTGCTTTGAGAGGCATCGCCGTCACCACCGGGAAGCTTGAATATCGTATGACTTCCGCCTCACCACGCAGCCGCTCGATGGCCTTAGCATCCTTCAAAGCCTTCTCCATCGCCTGCACTTCCTCTGAGTAGGCGTAGCTCTTGCGCGTGCCCAGCGTGATCTCATGGCCTCTGAATAGCGTGCGCTGCTCCGGCTCGTCCATCAGCGCCGCCGTGATCATCGGCTTGAGTGCGTCCAGTTCATCGGTGAGGTGTTCGATCTGTGCTTTCAGATCCAGGTAGCGTTCCAGCGGTTCGTTCGTATCGAGTGCGCGTAGACTCATGGCTCTTTCCGTTTGGGTGTGATAGGGCAAAAGATGAAAAGAGGGGCGGCCCGTCGTGGCACCGCCCCCGGTTGGCTAGAAGTAGAGATGCGAGAGATGGGCGATTTCGTTGTCGAGCATCCTCTCTTCGTAGCGCTGGATCATCAGTTCATCTTCTACGGCCTCTTCGATCTCATCAAGCAGGAAGACAGAGACAGCGCCTAGTTCGTCGCCGTGCTGATCCTGAACGGAAAGGACTTCGTAGGTTTCGGAGCCGTGGTC
>DATGCC010000252.1:0-8022 GCA_035312345.1 Rhodothermales bacterium | reverse complement strand
CCCTTTCGACTGGTCTACGCCGAGCACGGCGCCCGACGGCCCCACGGCTGGCGCGAGGAAGTCGAGGCTTTGCCCGGTTCCGCAGGGGAGGTCCAGGATGCTCGCGCCTTCGGAGAGACGAAGTGCTTCGACGGCAGCGGGGCGAAACGGTGCATAGAGGTCTTCAAGGGTGCGGTCATAAAAGAGGGCGAAGAGGTCGTACCACATGGCGTTGGTAATATTGTCGGGTATGGCGGCCTGCTGGCTTGGCTAGACGGGAGCAATGAGTACCAACCGCCGCCGCGACCTTTCTGAAAACTAAGGAGGCACGGACGCTGGAGCAACACACAAATCCAACTAGCGGTAGCGGTACGCTTCGTCATGGAGCTTCCGGGCCTTCATAATACGCTTGAAATATGTCTTTCTCCGACTGCTATTCAGCCGCACGAAAAACAGTTTGCCGGTAATTATTCGGAGCATGGTCGTCATCGTCCGCTTGCTTGGCTATCTTGCAGCATCAGAAGCTGGCGAGATTTCTATGCGTATTGGGTTCGACAAGATCATGTGGCTGGGCGTTGTGCTCGTGCTATACGCAGGCGGGTGCAGCGCACTGGCACCGCCGGAGCAGGGACCCATCTCTACCCCTGCCCGTCCGGTGTGGAGCGAAAGCGAAGTGCAGCACCACCTGCGCTTCTTCAACGGGTCGGATGTGGCGGAGCGAGGTACCGGGACGGCAGGGTATGCCACGGCGGCCGCCTACGTGGCCGCACGCATGCAGGAATTCGAGTTGCAGCCAGCGCTGGAAGGCATCTTTCGACTGATTTATGCTACGCCGATCAACGTCCTGCGATCTGCTCGCCTGATACCTGTCGGCGGTGACTCGCTCGCATTCTACCCCGGCATTGATTATCTCCCCGACGGGCGTAGTGATGCAGGCGTGACGTTGGTCACAGCGTTTTCTGTTTTGGGGCAGGAGCTAACGGTCCCCGATCCAGGGGCACTATCAGCCGTTGTCGTAGCTGCCGCCGAGGCAACCAACGAGCGATTGCAGGGCTGGCAGCGAGCAGGTGTGCAGGTGGCTTTGCTGGTGGGACCATTGGAGCCGCGTCCGGTGGCCCGCCCCATTCCTGGTATCCTCGTTATGCAGGTGACGCAGCAGGCGACGGCGCGTTTGTTGCAAATGTCACCGGGGGCAGTCGAGCGGCTGTTGCAATCCAATGACGAAGAAAGACAGCCGCTGCTCCAGCCTGTACGGGTGCAGGTAGAGGGCGAGCCGATGCCAAGCGCTGGAGCCATCAACACCATCGGGTATATTGCAGGCAAGCAACCCGCGCTGTCACAGGAAGCCGTCCTTGTCTGTGCCGACCTTGACGATATCGGTACGTTTGCCGGGGTTCGTACCATGCAGGCGGATCACCTGGGAGCCAGCACCGCTGCTCTGCTGGAGGTGGCGCGGCAATATGCCTTCTTTACCCAGTACTACTCGCTGCCGGAGCGGTCCATTGTGTTTGCAGTCCTCTCTGGGGCTCGGCTGGAGCATGCCGGGCTGCGGGCGTATCTGCACCAGCCCACCTGGGCACTCAGCCGGGTGCATTCGGTCATCTATGTAGGGCTTGATCCTTCCGAGGAGCCTGCCGTGCGGGCGCTGCTGGCACCACACGAGATTTCGCTCTACCCCGTGCCTCCCCCTGCCGATACCACACAATCCGATGCGGTGGTGCTGTTGCCCGGCAGGCGGTCCGCACGCGGCAGCACTGTACAGAGCCGAGCCGAACGGGGGAGGGAAGATCCAGGCCGCCAGACGCCACCCCGGCTTCCTGAACTTATTGAGGCCGGGGTGCAGAAAGCCTTGCTTATGGCCGAGTCGGTCAATGACCTGCTGCTGCGCGAGGCCATTACGCCTGCCGCCTTCCGACCTATTGCCGCCGACACCCTGCGGGTACCCGTCGAGAGGGAATAAACAAAGCGAGAAACGTGAAGCTTTGTCAAGACATTTTGCTATTCAGCTTCCTGCCCCATTACGTTGCTCCGGCATTCCACTCAACCTCCATCCTGAATCACATGCTGCCTGTCTGGCTCACCGATACCGTTACCAGCGACCTCGACCGTGCCCTCCATTATACCTTGTTGTGGGGGCTTGAAGGCGTCGAACTGCGGACGGTAGGTAGTGTGGCAGACCGGGTGCCCTTCGTCAACGAAGAGAAGCTAAAGCGGCGGCTGCACGAGCATGAGGTGCCGGTGGCTGCCGTGGTGCCGGGCCTGTTTGAGGGCAGCGTGGCGAATCAGGCAACATGGCTCAACGAAATCGTGCGTCTGGACGAAACCCTTGCTTTTTGCAAGCGGATTGGGTGTCGATGCATCGTCGCCTCGGCTTTTGTAGAGGAAGAAGGTTTGGCGGGAGAGCAGGTAGCGGAGGCGTTACGGCAGGCAGGCACAAAAGCTGCCCAGCGCGGCATCCTGCTCGCCGTTCTCAATGAAGACGGTATGTCTCATGCGACCGGCACCGCCCTGGCCACCTTGCTTGCAGCCGTCGATCACCCGGCGGTGCAGGCCGCCTGGAACCCGGCAGCTGCCGTGCATGCAGGCGAAGATCCCACAGAGGGATTAGACGCCTTGGCCGGACGCGTCGCGCTGGTACGGTGCGAAGATGGTATTCTGGAAGGTGGCCAGTGGACAAGCATGCCGTTGGGTGAGGGGATCATCGGTTGGGAAAACCAGATTACACTGCTCCGGGCACAGGGCTTTGAAGGGCCTATCAGCCTGAACATTACGCTCGAACCGCGTCCGCGCCACGGGCTGCGCATGGCGTCGCAACTCATCCAGTGGATTCGCTCGACCTGATTGATGGGTGCCTAAAACACGATGCCGATCATGAGCACCCCCCCGACAAGTTTGAGCGGGGGATCGGCCTGGCGCACGTTGCCCTGCCCAAATATGGCGCGGGCGTCGATGCTGAAGCGTTGTGCTTCTATAAAAAAATCGGTGCCGACCCCTGCGATGGCTCCATAGTCGAAATTCTCCACGCTGTCGTCCTCCTCGGACTGGGTGGGGCCGCCTGCCAGCGCGCGGTATTCCACGACCGCATTGAGTTTGTAGGCTACATAGGGGCCGGCAAACAGCTTTGGCTCCAGGCTGCGGCCCTCGAAACGGTAGACGGCCAGGAGTGGCACTTCGAGGTAGGTCAGGTCGAACCGGGCACGGACCGGGGTATTGGCAATCGGGTTGCCTTCCAGGTCGGTAAATTCGAGCTCGGTATCGGCATAGGCGCCCTTGCGCACATACAGGATTTCAGGCTGCAACAGGAAGCCATTCCCAAAATCATACCCAATAGCCGCGCCTCCCGTCAGGCCCGCGTGTGGGTCAAGGCTGGCGTCGGTCTCTCCTGAGAAGTTCGTCACGGCAACGCCCATTTTGATGGCCGCGACGTATTCCTGGGCCGCCACCGGCAGCACCCCAAAAAAGCTCATGAGGCAGAGCAGTGAAAAAAGCGGACGTGGTATCATGCGAAAAGCGGTATCATGGTGGGAAACAACAAGGTACTCAGTGCCTTACTCAGATCAAAGGCACGATGACATGCCTGCCGGGCAATGGAACGTCAGGTTGCGGCGCGTGTGTATGAGGCGGTAAGCATCCACCCGTTTGTGTTTATTGCGTAGTATGCAAGATCTCTCCGATCAAACAGCCGATGTGCAAGAACCGCCATCCGTCCTGCCGGATGAGGGGCAGATCACGCCGTCGTTGGGTACCCGGCTGTGGTTTGCATGGTTCTGCCTCGTCACAGTGCTGGTGACGGTGCCGATGAGTATTATCCAGATCGTGAGCCATCAGTTCTGGCCCACAGCACGCAACTTTAAGCGGTGGTCCGGCACCTGGGGACGATCTATACAGCGGCTCCTCGGCATTTCGGTAGTGGTAGAAGAGCAGGTACATCTGGATCCCGAGCAGCCATATGTCTTTGTAGCGAATCACCAGAACACGCTCGACATCTTCACGCTCGCCGGGTATCTGCCGTGTCCGTTCGGGTTCGTGGCAAAAGCCGAGCTGGCGCGGACGCCCATTCTTGGCCCTACCATTCGTCAGTCGGCTTCTATCTATATCGACCGGAGCGATCCTCGGAAGTCGCTGGCAAGCATCCAGGAGGCCGGTCGGCGTATTCGCGAAGGTACCTCCGTGTTGATTTTTGCCGAGGGTGCGCGGTCGTATTCGTCGTGGCTGGGGCCGTTCAAGAAGGGGGCGTTCATTCTGGCGGTGGAAGCCGCGGTACCGTTGGTGCCCGTCACGCTGGTCAACGCCTACCAGTTTATGGACGAGCGGCACTACGCGGCCCGGCCTGGCACCATCCGTCTGCTCGTGGGTGAGCCCATCCCGATGGCGGGCAAACGTCGCCGCGACATTCCAGAGGTTATGGACACCGTGCGGGCACAGATGGAACAGGCGTTGGCGACCCATCGCGAGGAACTGCAACGGAACGCTGCCGTTGAGAAGCGCCTGTAATGAGGAATTAGGATACAAGACGAAGCCGACTGACATCGTAAATGGGAAATAGAAAATAGTTGTGGCATGCTGAACGCCACCCCTTCCCATTTTCCAATCACCCATTCCGAATAACCTTCACCCCATGTCCATCTCTGTAGACGAAGTACGATACATTGCAGCCCTGGCGCGGCTGCGCTTTTCCGAAGAGGAAGAGCAGCGCCTCGCCGAGCAGATGAGCACCATGCTCGATTACGTGGACCAGTTGAATGAACTGGACACCTCGGGCGTGCCGCCGATGTCGCATGTGCTCGACCTCCACAATGTGTTCCGCGAAGACAAATCCGAGCAGCGCATCTCGCACGAAGACGCCCTCCGCAATGCGCCCGATGCCGATGGCGATTACTTCCGCGTCCCTAAAGTCATTGACTAACCCATTTTAGATTTTGGGTTTTAGATTTTGGATTTGTCGATCTAAACAAACAATCCAAAATCCAAAATCCCCAATCCAAAATCGAAATATGGCTCGTAAGAAATCGAAACGTACATCGGCACCGCAGGCGGCAGGGCAAGCGCCCACGGTGACGTGGTGGGAAGGACTCTCTGGCTCCGCCCAGCATGGTGTTTGTCTCATATTGTTGCTCATCGTCGCGGTCAGCTTTTTTGCCCCGGCGCTGTTTTCTGACAAAGCGCTCATCGGTGGTGATACCATCCAGTGGCGGGCGACGGCACAGGCGATGCTGGACTATAAAGCTGAGACCGGCGAGGAAGCCCTCTGGGCTCCCAACACGTTCGCCGGAATGCCGGGCTATCTGATTTCATTCCCGAAAAAAATTCCACAGATCGACATCGTGCCACAGACGCTGCGGGCATTCATGTGGCCGGTGTCTCACTTCATCTTTTTGCTGCTTGGGGCCTACCTGCTCGTCCATTTTCTAACGCGTGACAAACTTAGCAGCGTGCTGGCGGCCTGTGCCTACGGCCTCACGACGTATCTGCCCATCCTGCTCATTGCCGGGCACAATACCAAGTTCATCGCGCTTTGCTTTGCGCCGTGGCTGGTGCTGGCATTCGTCTATGCCCTGCGGAAACCGGGCCTGCTGGCCGGGTTGCTTTTTGCCATCGCGCTGGCCGTTCACTTGCGGGCGAATCATGTGCAGATTACCTATTACGTCACCTTCCTGATGGGCATCTGGTGGATCGTGGAGGGGGTCGGAGCCTTTCGGCGGGGCGAGGTAAAATCGTTTGCCGTGGCGACGGGCTGGCTGGCGCTCGGGTCGGTGCTGGCGCTGCTGATGATTGCACAGCCCTACCTCTCGACGTTCGAGTATAAAAACTTCAGCACCCGTGGCGCGACGACGGGTGGTGGCGAGGGCGGCCTCGGCTGGGACTATGCGATGGCCTGGAGCCAGGGCCTGGGCGAACTGGTGACGCTGTTGATGGCCGGAGCCTACGGCGGTGGCAGCCCGACGTACTGGGGGGCAAAGACGTTTACGGGCGGGCCGCACTACGTGGGTGGCATCGTGCTCTTGCTGGCGCTCATCGCCCTGTGGCGGTATCGGCGCAACGTCGTCTGGGCACTCGGCATCAGCACGCTGGCAATGATCCTCTTTTCGCTTGGCGAAAACCTTGAGTTCATCAACCGGCTGATGTTTAATGTTTTCCCCTTGTTTTCCTCGTTTCGCGTGCCAGAGACGTGGCTGAGTGTAGCAGCGCTGGCGCTGGCGCTGCTGGCGGGGCTGGGGCTGTTCTACGTTGTCCGCCGCGAGCCGACGCCGGAAGCCGAAGCCGAAAAGACCAGAGCTACATTCATCGCCGCCGGGATCATGGTTGGCTTGGTGCTGCTTCTGTTTCTCGGCAAAAGTGCCTTTTTTGATTTCGAACGCCCGAACGAGGGACAGCAGATCGCTGCGCAGATCGTGCAGTCCAACCCCGGCGTCTCGCCCGACGATCCCCGGGTGCAGCAAACGGTCGACCAATTCTTAAGAGAGACGCGTGTAGAACGCATTGACCTGTTCGACCGCGATGCTTGGCGCACGCTCATCTTCTTGCTGCTGGCAACGACGGCGTTGTTTCTGTATCGCAGGGAAAAGCTGCCGGCTTGGGCCTTGCAGAGCACGCTCATACTGCTCGTCGTCGTCGATTTATTCGGCGTGGGGCGGCGCTATTTCAACGAAGACTTGCTGAAGCCTGTCCCTGATGTCGAAGCGAACATCCCGCAGACCGACTACGACCAGTTTATTTTGCAAGCCCAGGCAGAGGCAGGTGGCCCTGGTCATTTTCGCGTCCTCTCGCTCGAAGGCAACCTTTCGCAGACGGGTCGCCCATCCTTTTTCTACGAATCGCTTAGCGGCTACCACGGAGCCAAACTGCAACGCTTTCAGGACTGGCTCGACCACCTTTTCATCGACCCGACCACGCAACGCATCAGCGACAACGCGCTCGACCTGCTGAACACACGCTACGTGGTGGCGCAGGGCCAATTGCCTGGCATGGAGGTGGTCTATCAGGATCAGAAGACGGGCTTTGCGGTCAACGAAAACCCCGATGCTGTGCCGCGTGCGTTCTTCGTAGGCGAGACGGAGGTGATTGGCACACCAGAGGAAACGTGGGCGCGTATCCACGACGAGATTTTTGATCCCCGCACCACGGCTATTCTACCAGAAGCCATCGATTTTATCACCTCGCCCATCGACTCGGCCAGCACTGTCTCCGTCGCGCTGGAGCGCTTCAGTCCGCGTGAGATCGTGTGGAACATAGAGACCGATGCGCCGCGCCTGCTGGTGGCGAGCGAGATCTACTACCCTGCCGGGTGGAACGCCTATGTGGACGGCGAATTGACACCCATCTACCGCGCTGATTATCTGCTTCGTGCGGTACCTGTGCCTGCCGGGGCGCACACCGTAGAGATGCGTTTCGAACCCTCCAGCTACCGCAACAGCCTGTGGGTGACAGGTCTCTCGACGCTGTTTGTCTACGGAGGCGTCATCGTCCTGCTGGCCCTGGCATGGAGACGCCGCCGCGAACCAGACGAGGCCAGCACCGAGGTAAAAACGGCGTAATGCCTGCCCCTATGCATCTGATCTATCAACCCTCGATTAATTATGGGGTGCGCACGGTGCTGAAACCGTTTGCGCGTCTCCTGCCAGCGTCCTTGCAGTTTCCGGTGGATGGTGTGATCAGGGTATCGGTAGGTCTAGGCAAACAGATCAGGCTGGCCTGCAACCCAACGAGCTACCTCGCCAAAGTGCTCTTCTGGCAGGGCTTCACTGGCTTCGAGTACAATACCGTACGAATCTTCGTAGAACTGGTGCAGGAGGCGAAGGTGTTTTTGGATGTGGGGGCCAACATTGGCTATTATTCGCTGCTGGCTGCCGTCTACAATCCTCAGATCCGCATCTTGAGCTTTGAGCCATTGCCTTCGGCGTTTCACTATCTCCAGAAGAATCTGGACCTCAATCAGTGTGCTCATGCCACCCCACTCAAGTGGGCGCTCTCGGATATGGTAGGCACGACGACCTTTTTTGCAGCCAAAAAAGCCAAATTTCTTGAGATAGAGCATCATCTGAC
>DATGCC010000251.1:0-3471 GCA_035312345.1 Rhodothermales bacterium | reverse complement strand
CAATGCCAAAGGGGTCGTCCGCAGCCGTCTTGGTCCGCACGGCATCAATGGCCGCCACAGCGTCTGACAGGTTACCGAGGCGCACATGGGCTTCGGCACGGATCAGCGCCAGTTCGCCCGGCAGGTACATAGGGATCGGCGAGGCCGCCGTAGTAAAGAAGCCGGCAATATCATTGATGGCATACCCGTTCGGCGTGCTGACCAGCGTATCCGCGACCATGTAAAAGGCAAGGCGCGCATCATCCGCGTTGGTCGCCATCAAGCCGAACAGATCGCGAGGGGCGTAGTCTTCCGCCACGATGACGGCGTTGTAAATTGGATTCTGGCTCTGGTCGCTATAGACGAAGGTGGACGTAGCCGAAGCATCTACCGCATTCGCTGCCGAAATAGCAGCCTGGTAATTTCCGGCAAACAGGTTATACCGTGCCCCGTAGGCGTTGATGGTGTTGCGCAGATCTAAGCCCGACCCTTTGACTTCGCTGTTGAACTCGCTGGACACAGGCGTTGCATCCAGCAAACCCAGGGCTTCACCGAGCAGCCGGATGGCTTCCGCGAACACCTCCTGCCGCGAGACAAACGGCGCGGTTCCATCAAGCGTCGTGTTCAGCATCGCCTGCTCGAAGCTCAGTGCCAGATTGCCCAGCGCCATCGCTTTGTGCAGACGCGCCAGCGCTTCGATGCCGCTACGGGTGCCCGGGTCCAGGTTCACATTCGGCGTGTTGGCGATGAGTTGCTCGGCCATCCCTACCACCCTGTAGTTGCGCGACCACACTTGCAGCACGTTGCCATTGGTGTTTGGAAGAGCCGTGCCCCCATCTTCTAGCTCAATGAGGTTGGCAAAGGTGGTGTTGATGGCCACCTCGCGGCTCGTGATGCCGGGGGTCAAGATCATGGTTTCCAGCGTCGTCGCTGCATAAAACTCCTGCATCCCTACGGCCAGGGCCTTGATCCCTTCGGGCGTCGTCAGCACCTGCTCTTCGGAGGCGTTGTTGGGGTTGGTGATGTCAAGATCGCAGCCGGTAGCCACCAGAAACAAGCCTGCCAGCAGCAGGAAGGCACCGATGCGTTCCAATCGTTTTCTATAGTACATATCGAATCTCATAGTCTGGATTGAGGGATTGGGAAATTGGCATAGGAGAAACAGGAAATCGTGTGTCATAAACACCCTGTTTGCGCTTTCCCAATCAGAAGCCAAGGGTGACGCCGAAGGAAAACGTGCGCGGAATAGGTACCTCCACAAAGTCGAAGTTGCGAATGTTGCTTCGCTGACCAGCCACGCTGACTTCTGGATCGTAGCCGCTGTAGTCGTCGATGGAGAAGAGGTTGCGACCCACGAGGCTCAGGCGCACACTCCGCACCGTGGCAGATTGCGGATAGAGCGTGTACGCAACGGATAGCTCGCGCAGCTTGACGAAGGATCCATCTTCTACCCAGCGCTCGAAGGTGCTGAACGTCGCCGCGTTGTACCCAGCAGGCAAGTCGCCTTCGAGTTCGCGCTCAAAGTCTGTGAGCGTCCCGAAAGCCCCCAGCGCAGCCAAACGGCGCGTGAAGTTGAACACATCCTGCCCGATCACCGCATCGACTTGCGCACGCACCGAGAGGTTTGTGCCGATGGTGAATTCGTTGATCCACGACGCCGTGAAATCGGGATTAGGATCACCGATGATCTTGGACCGACCAGACCGCGCCGGGATGCCAGCCTCCAGATCCTCCAGCACATTGCCTTCGGCATCTACGACAGGTCCGTTCTCAAGGAGGGGACTGTCGAGATCCTGGTTCTTCCGCTGGTAGGCCGAGCCATAGAACACACCCAGCGGCTGGCCTTCCACGGCTCCCACCAGCCCGAAGCCCCCCAGAATCAGAATGCCTTCTGGATTCTCCTCCTCTACCAGCCCCGTCACCTTGTTGCGATTGCGGGCATAGGTAATGGAGGAACTCCATCGGAAGGCCCGCTGGTTGATGGGCACAGCGCGCACCAGCAGTTCGATGCCTTTGTTCTCCAGCACGCCGGTGTTTTCGAGCCGGGTCAGAAAACCGGATGAGGGAGCCACCTGCCGCGTCAGCAGCAGGTCCGTCGTGCGCTGATTGTAGTACGTGAATTCGATAGCGAGCCGGTTGTTGAGCAAGCCCAGATCTGCTCCCACCTCGATCTCCCGCTGGCGCTCCGGCTTGATGTCGGTCGCGCCCAGTATGCTGCTCGGTTGCAGCCCCGGATTGCCGCCGTACGACTGTGGAAAATAGTTGGTGAACCGGTCGAATGCCCCGATGGCTGTCAGGCCACCAGAGGTGCCAATGGCCCCACGTAGCTTGATGCTCGGCACGTAACGCCCCAGCGACCCGTTCTGCCAGAAACTTTCCTCTGAAATCAAATACGAGGCGCTCGCCTTGGGATAGAATTGCCAGCGCTCATCCTCGCCGAAGACTGACGAGGCATCGAACCGCCCGGTAGCGGTCAGAAACAGCCGTTCGCCGAGGCCGATGGTTTCCTGCGCAAAGACCCCGTAGATCATGCGCTCGCTCCGCGACTCGCCGATGACGATGGACGAGGTACCGCTGTTGACCACCTCGGCGATGGGCGTCAGGTTCTGGGACTGCCCGCTGAAGTTTTCCACCTGCTCGTATTGCATCGTGCCCCCCAATAAGGTCGTCGAGGCAATGCTCTCCGAGAGGTCGGCCTGGTAGCGCAGGTTAAGGTCGTTGTTGAGTTGCAAAAAGCCGAGCGTGGCGCGTCGGGATTGCCCAGTGCCTAGTCCTGGTGCCGAGGTGCCGCGCGGGATAAATGCGATGGATTCCTGGTTGTAGGTATCGAAGCCAAGCGTGTAATCGAGTCCAAATCCTTCAAGCGGCGTCATTTCAAGTTGCACATCGCCGATGAACCGTCGCGTTTCCTGGGTGAAGTCGTACTGATCAATCACTTCGATGGGGTTGGCGAGGACACCCAGGTTGGGATAGCGACCAAACTCGTCGGGGCGGGGGTCGTAGGTGTTGGGGCCAAAGATAAAGCCCGTCAGCGAGCCGTAGTTGGAGGTCAGGCCTCCGTTGGGCACGTCATCGCTCTTGCTACGCGTAAACGAAGTCCCCACCGACACATTGGCCCAGTCCGACAGCGTCTGCCCCACCCGCACACGCCCGTTCAGGCGACGAAACAGGTTGCCTTTGACGACACCTTCATTGACGAAGTGCGAGCCGGAGACGAAGTAGTTGGTGCCCGACGCTCCACCCGACACCGAGAGATACTGCTCGGTGCCATAGGCCCGATCGAAGATAAAGTCCTGGAAATCGTACCGCTGGCCCGGCGAACCATCTTCGTTCACAAGCGGTTCTCCATCGTTGCCGATGAACTTGCCCTGATCGTTCGTCGCCATATTTACATCAAGCGTCTTGCGCACGGCGTCAGTCTGCAACCGCGTAGAGAAGGTGACGCGGGGCACGCCCTGCTGACCGCGCTTGGTAAAGATCTGCACGACGCCG
>DATGCC010000250.1:0-2494 GCA_035312345.1 Rhodothermales bacterium | reverse complement strand
CAGGAGCCATGTGGTCCAGGCTGTGCGTTTTCATCCGGCGGTGCTCCACATCCTTGAGTTCCCACGCGCTCCGCTCTGTCGGAGCCGGTGGGTTAGGCGGCGCTTCCCGCGTCTGCTTCCGCTTCATCTTGATGCCGATCTGCTCCTCAGCACTGATCCATTCCAGTGTTTGCACCACATCCGAGTCGTTGGCGGCGTAGAGGTCGCAGCGGTTGGCAGCTTCGGGAAAACCGGTGTAGTAGCGCATCCCGCGAAAGACCTGTCGCATCGTCTTTGAGTACGCCCGCACGAGATCGGCTTTGACGATGATGCTGATGGGCTTGATGTCCGTGCCCTCACCAATCATGTCCACCTGCACCATCACGTCGATCTCGCCATTGCGGTAGGCATCGAGCCGCGCCGCGCGCTCGGCGGCGGGTACGTCCTGCCCGATACGGGTGGACGACACCTGTGGAAACCGCGCCTGCACAAAGTCGAGGATGGCGGCGGCGTGCTTGTTGCTCATAGCGATGATGAGCATCTGGTGCTGGCGCTCCGGCCTCCGTCCTTTGCACGCTTTCCGCAAGTCGCGCTGTTTCTCAGCCAACTGCTCGAAGGCCGGGCGCAGCAGCGAGTCAAGGTAGACATCGTGGAAGCGGAGGCGCTTGCGGGCCAGAAAGGTGTCTACGTCATTCGAGGTCTTTGCCATGTCAGCCATCTGCGAGAGCGAGAGTTCAACCTCTTCGCCGGTATCGACGCGCACCATCTTGAGCCGGTAATCGAGCACATGCGCGGCAACGCGCTTGAGGATGCGACCCTCGGCATGGGCATCGCGGAGGGTAATTTCGTGAAGCGCGACGTAGTACTGATCGCCATCGTCACCTACCTCGAAGGGCACGCCGAAGAGCGTTTTGTCGTCGCTGCGCATGGGGGTGCCGGAGAGCGCCACGCTACACGCGCACGGAAACTGCTCGATCTTCGACGCCCAGGTGCCATCGTCGGCCAGGTGATGCACTTCGTCGAAAACGAACAGGCACCGCGCCGACCGGGTGTAGCGCATCAACGCCCGGTGCCCGCCACGCCCACTGGCGTACTGGTAGGTGGTGATGATAATCTGCGTGTTCAGGTTCTTCAGAAAGACCTGCTCGGAGTCCGCCACGCAGAAGCTGAAGCGCGGCGCGCCCAGGTTGTGGAAGACCTGCGCCAGTTCATCCGGGTCGGCGTACTGATCGCGCAAGTTGCCACGCGGCACGAAGACGACGAGCTTCTGCGCCACGCCCATCCGGTGTGCCATAACGAACGACGCCAGCGCGGTAATTGTCTTGCCGTATCCGGGTACGAAAACGCCCAGGTGGTTCATCGCGCCCTGCTGCCAAGCGGCGGCGAGCTTCGTCAGAAACTGCGCCTGTCCCTCCCGAAAGCGAAAGCCGTCGCGCAGGGTGATGCCGGGTAACGTGGGTGTAGGCGTTGGAGGATGAGAAAAGAGAGAAAGGTCGGACCCTGTATCTACTTCCAGGTCGCGGTACGTCATATAAAGCAGTCAGAATGAGCGGTGCAAAAGGACAGTATGTGCAGGCAGATGTGCACGCGGGTGCGCAAGGTACAACACGCAATGGTTAATCGCAGGCCGAAAAAAAGCAGCTTGATAGAAGTGCCACGTTGTACACGGATCTTCACACGAAGGGAGTTAACTCGTGATCGAAACCTCCGAGAATAGTAGTTGTGGCACCTCTCTATTCCCTGTTCTATGTATCATAAAAGACGCTGCTGTGAAGTATCTCGTTTATGTGAGTTCTGCTGTCTCTCTCATGGACCCGGCTGAACTGCGCGACCTGCTCCAGGAATCCAGGCTCAATAATGAGCGTGATGGGATTACCGGTATGCTGCTTTACAAAGGCGGCACCTTTATACAGGTAATCGAAGGACCGGACGAAGCCATTGCAGATCTCTATGCCCGTGTTCGGAAGGATCCTCGCCATACGCGCATCATCAAGCTGCTGGAAGGCACCACGGAAGAGCGCATGTTTCCGAACTGGTCCATGGGCTTTCGCAACGCCGACAAACTCTCCGAGGAAGACCGGCCTGTCGTCACTTCTTTTCTGGACGACTCTTCCCTACCCGAGCAGTTCGCCGACAAGCCGCCGAAGGCCTTAAAGCTACTGCTTTCGTTCCGCGAGACCATGCACAATGTGTAGCTAAAGAAGGCAGGCCGAGCAATCGCCCAGCCTGCCTCTCGTGGTTTTCCATCTGTTGCTGTATATCTACCAGATCTGTACGCGCACATCGTCCGGGCAGTACATCGGGTCGCCGGGCTGCACATCGAACGCGTCGTAGAAGGCGGGCATGATCGAGACAGAGGGGGGTTTCAATGCTACATCTACTCTTCTGTTCACACAGCGCTCTTGTTACATGCTAAAATCCATGCACTGTTGATGATCACCTGGCTCGTACGGCAACCTGTTCCTAGATTGCACCTTCCGGTTCCCATCGATAGCGCACGCCTGGTATGGCCGAC
>DATGCC010000249.1:0-3088 GCA_035312345.1 Rhodothermales bacterium | reverse complement strand
TACCTCTTTTAACCATTCAGTGCAGCATTTTGACGATGGCTCCTTGTTATTATGAAAACTCCACACGCCGCAACATATCACGAAGATAGCATGATTTCAGCACAAGAAGCACTCGCCCGGCTTCAACAGGGCAACCAGCGTTTTGTAGCAGGCCAATCGCATAGCGGAAGGAGGCCGAGCCCCGAGCTTCGACAGGAATTGGTGCAGGGCCAGAATCCGTTCGCCATCATCCTCGGCTGTTCTGATTCACGCGTTCCGGCAGAGATTGTGTTTGACCAGGGCTTGGGCGATCTCTTCGTAATCCGCGTGGCGGGTAACATTGTGGCTCCTTCGCTGGTGGGTAGCGTTGAGTATGCCGTGGGGCTGGGCGTGCGGTTGGTGGTGGTGATGGGGCACACCCAGTGCGGAGCGGTTCAGGCCACCCTGGACGAACTGCAACGGCCCACCGAGAGCCAGTCGCCCAACCTGCGCGCCATTGTGGATCGGGTGCGTCCTTCGGTAGAAACCCTGCTGGAGACGGACTTGAAAAATGACCGGGAGGCGCTCATGCATCATGCCGTCCGCGCCAACGTCCGCCGCTCTGCCGATCACCTGCGGCACGGCTCGGAGATCCTCGAACGTCAGATTGAGGAGGACACCCTCGTCGTCGTAGGAGCCGAGTATTCGCTGGAAACGGGCGTTGTGGATTTTTTCGATGGCGTTTCGATTAAGGACTGAAAACCATTAGACCTGCGCCGCCGTGTGGTGGTACATGTTCGGCACGGCGGGCCTGAAGAGTCCGGCGGTATTGAACGGGCGGATGCCTTCTTCGACAAAGGCTTCGTAAGCGCTGGCACTAATTCCCTGACTAAGTTTTTCTAAAGCCGCTTTGGCTAGTTGCCGTAGCGCCGTCTCATCAGCGCTTATGTGAATATCGGGGACATGCTTTCACAGAACGGCCAGATAGGTCTTGTTCGGAGCGATGCCGATTGTCACCATGGAGCCGCGATTAAAAGGCAGGTAGTCTTTTTGTATCCCATCGCTAAAGATGACGCCGCCTTCGGACATGAGTGACGTTACGATGAGCGGATTGGCCTGCGTGACTTCGCCGAAGACCAGAGACGCGCCGGTGGTTTTGCTGGGAAAGGGTTCACGCACCGCGTAGACCAGCCGGTCCGTATCCCAAGGTAAGCGTCCGTCGTGCGGCAGGTCGGGCCAGCTACCCCCACAGGCCGTGACCACTCCGGCGGCCTCTGCATAGATCGACTGAAGCCATCCAGTAGAGCCCACGCCCGTGGAAACGATGATGCCACTGGAGGACTGCTCTTCGAACTGCTGGCCTGCTTGCATCCGGTAGCGGGCTGAGACGTGGTTTTGCGCGCCAATAAACACATCGTTAACCGCTCGTAGCGTCTGCCCGTCGTTCAACTGGGCCTGGGCCATGGTCATCATTTTGTACGAGGCACGCCCTTTAATGACGGCTTGAACTACTTGACCTACCTGTTCCACCGCCACCGGCAATAGAATCCCATCAATGTGCGTCGGATCAGGATTGACCGCTACGATAGGCTGCCCTTCGAGATATTTTGCCACGTTGGCGACCAGCCCATCCTGGCCTACCGTGATGACGATGTCGGTAGGGGCAAACAAGAACTGCGGTAAAAACGCCCGGTCAATAGCCTGCACTTTGAGCTTTTTGGGCACCTGGCGGCGTACCGCCAGTACGGCTTCCTGGTACTGCTCATGCCCCGCTTCGACGGTGTCATAATCCTGCCCGGCCCGTTCCAGGTAAAACTTGGCCTGCCCACGTACCTGGAATCGCTCCAACAATCCCTCCAGCGCCGTCTCTCGGGTCACAATGACGACCTTCTCAAAATCCTGTCGCTTGAGAGGAGCACTCATGAATCCTTCTGGCTGATCAGGGATGCCATCTGGGTGAGCAGGTCAGGGGTGAGCGTGAGCGCGTCGATGCTGCCGCCCCGCTTGGCCCACTCCTGGGCGGCCAGGCTCAAGAGCACCGCGGCTGGAATGTTGGTGTAGGGCTCCAGCTTCATCGCCTCTGCCTTGGCATCGGCTTCCGCTTCCGTCAGGTTGTTCTGGGTTTGCAGCTCCACCAGCCGCTGGCGGTTCTGCTCCAATTCGATTTCGGTGCTCAGTTCACTCTGGCGGATCTTCCGTTCTTCCGCGACGGTAGCGGCCCGGCGGTCGTAAATGGCCTGATCGGCACGGCGCAGCAGGGATTCTCGATACTCGGCCTCCAGCGCTTTTTTGGTTTCTGGAGAAGCGGTAATGGAGGTCAGGTATAAACTTTCTACGCGCACACCCAACTCTTGCAAGGCCGCATCGGACCGAACCTGATTGAGCATGATTCCCGAAAGCGGTTCGGCTCCGGCCAGCACTTCTTCCAGGGGGCGTGCCCGGATCCAGCCCCGAGACTGGGTCTGGAGCGCATTCAGAATGCGGCCTTCCAACTTCTCCGGGTCGTCGGTTTTGTAGCGTTGGGTTCGTGGATCGATGCTGTAGTCCAGCAACACCGCCACCCGCTCTGGATCGACCAGTCGATAGGTGCACTGCCCCTGCACCGCCACATCCTGGTAGTCCGCCGTCGTTTCGTTGAAGATGAATGCCGCGTCGCGGGTGGTGGTAGGGATGGCCACCACCGTCGTGTTGAAAGGCGTATAGAAGAACGAGAGCCCTTCGCCTTGTTCTGCAATCTGCCCGGACTTGTATTTGATGACGTGGGTGCTGGGTTCTCCTTTGAAATGGCGAATCATGATTCCTTACGGTTGATGCGTGAGGAAAGGCTGCATCGGCAGTGACCTTGGAGCAAGGATAATCCTGTAACTAGACCGCCAAGTCAAGCCATCACGCAAGTTTTTGGCATTGCCCTGTCTTGTTGGGAGTCATTTTGCAAGAGTAAACCGGTTGCACGCAATTACAGCGTTCATGCGTTCTCGTAAACGTATGGTTTACCCGACGATCTTTCTAATCTTGACACCATCTCCGCAGCTGGGCAGGAACTGGCCTGACAAGGGCGCGTGTTCATCGCCTTCAATGCTGATCACCAGTCTGCCTTATCATCGTGGATGCGACGCGCCTGATCGCACGG
>DATGCC010000248.1:0-5323 GCA_035312345.1 Rhodothermales bacterium | reverse complement strand
CACTGTGGCCCCGCCGTACACGACCTTCTACGGCATGTACGATGGCTACTATGGTTTCATGGGCGATCCAACGTCGGAGTGGGAATTGCCGGAGCGCTGGCAGAATCCACCGGCCTCCTTCGACATGGAGACGCCGATTAACTTTGTCTCTACTGCCGACATCACAGGCGGCAACTCGGGCTCACCGGTCATCAACAGCAACCTCGAAATCGTCGGGCTGATCTTTGATGGCAACATCGAAAGCCTGTCCGGTGATTATATCTACCTGCCGGATAAAAACCGGGCCGTGGCGGTAGACGCACGTGGTATGATCGAAGCGCTGGACGACATCTACGGCGCGGACCGCCTCGTGCTGGAGCTACGCGGCACCCAGTTTGTCCCGAACGAAGAAGAAGCCGACAGCCTGTAGAAATGAGTCTAAGAACCTATGAGTCTATGAGGTTTAGAGCAATCTCCCTGGATTCCTGGTCTCCTAGATTCTTAGCTTCCCAGACTCTTAGCCTCCTGGTCTCCTAGACTCTTAGTCTCAAAAAACCATGCGCCCATATCTTTCCCTCGCCATCGTCCTGCTGATCGCGCTACTCTACGTAGCCGGTTGTTCTACGCCACGGGATGTGGTGGAAGTCACCGAACGCCCTGTCCCGCCGCCGTCCACTGAGGAGACGACGCCGCAGGCTGAAGAAACCCCTGCGCCCGAGCCGATGCCGGACGCGATGGTACAACCGGGTCGCTTCGATAAGGGCAAGATGTGGACGTTCGACAATCCGCCGCTGGATTACTTTCAGGAGGTCTATGGCTTCCGGCCCGACTCGACCTGGTTCGAGCATGCCCGCCTTGGCGCGTTGCGCTTCTCGACGTACTGCTCGGCCTCCTTCGTATCGCAGACAGGGCTGGTGATGACCAACCATCACTGCGGGCGCGAGAGTATCACAGAGGTGACAGCATCCGGCGAGGATCTGCTGCAAAACGGCTTCTACGCACAAGCCCTGACGGAGGAACGCAAAGTCGAAGACCTCTACGTCGATCAACTCCTGTCGATCAGCGATGTGACCCGGCAGATCGTGCGGGCCGGTCAGGCCGTGCGTGGCGACGACGAGACGACGCAGGTGCAGAGCGAGAAGGCAGAGTCCATTGAACAGCAGATGACTGCCAAAGCCAAAGGTCGGGACTCGACGCTGTACGTGGAGGTGGTCGAACTCTACAATGGAGGCCAGTTTTCGGCCTACACCTTCAAACGCTACGACGACGTGCGGCTGGTGATGGCTCCCGAGCAACAGTTGGGCTATTACGGCGGCGACGACGACAACTTTACGTACCCTCGTTATGCGCTCGACATGACGTTTTTCCGGGTCTATGGCAAGGATGGTAGCCCGGTCAATGCGGAGCATTTCTTTAAGTGGAGCACGACGGGAGCCAGCGCCGGGGATCCTGTTTTCGTAGTGGGCAACCCTGGTTCCACGAGTCGATTGAGTACGGTGAGCCAGCTTGAATTCGAGCGCGACTATTCCTTGACACAGCAACTTGATGCCCTGCAAGCCCGTGCCGATCTGATGGACGCCTATCTGGAGGCGAAAGGCGATGAGGCAGAAGACGAGGTTGAGAACACCTACTTCTCCATTACTAACTCAATCAAGTCTACCACAGGTGAACTGGGCGGTCTCCGTGATGAGAGTCTGATCGCCCAGCGTGCTGCCAGCGAAAACCAGTTGCAGGCCGCGATCATGGATGCGGATTCGCTGCGTGCAGAATACGGTGATGTGCTGGAGAGTATTGCCGAGTTGCAATTGTCCAAAGCTTCTGTTGCGCCGAAGCTGGAAGCGTTCATGCTCTTTGGCACGCAACTCGGCTCGCGGCTGATGACACGGGCGCTCTATGGCTATTACTACGACACCCTCAAGCGGCGGGGCCTCCCGGCGGATCGGCTGGAGGAGATCAAGGAAGAAGCCCTGGAACTGGACGATTGGCCCCGTGCCGTCGAGCAAGGCTTCATTGCACAGCGGCTCCGCGAGGTGCAGGCCGCCCTCGGAGCCAACGATCCGACGACGCGCCGCGTGCTGAATGGGCAGTCGCCCGACTCTGTGGCGGCTCATCTCATCGAAAACTCAGCACTGGTCGACTCGGCTCGTTACGCCAAAATGTTTGAGACGAGCTATCTAAACAGCGGTGACCCGTCGGTCGAGATCATTGAGGCGCTGGCTCCGCTGTACTTCCAGGTGGCCGGGCAGATGCAGAGCTTCCAGAACCGCGAGGATCTGCTCAACGCCCAACTTGCCCGTGCCCGCTTCGGCCTCTACGGCTACTCCACTCCGCCGGACGCCTCGTTCTCGCTCCGCATCGCCGATGGCGTAGTGAAGGGCTACGAATACAATGGCACCAAGGCCCCGCCGTATACGACTTTCTACGGCCTCTACAATGACTACTATTCGTACAAAGGCAAGGAGCCGTGGGAGTTGCCCGAGCGCTGGCTCCACCCGCCCGCCACGTTCGACCTTTCGACACCTTTCAACATCGTCTCGACGGCGGACATCACGGGGGGCAACTCCGGCTCGCCGTTGCTGAACCAGAATCTGGAAATCGTCGGGCTGGTGTTCGACGGCAACATTGAGTCGCTGCCCAACACCTACCTCTACCGCGACACCGCCGCCCGCACCATCTCTGTCGATGCCCGTGGCATCCTCGAAGCCCTCGACGACATCTACGACGCCGACCGCATCGTGCTGGAACTGACGAAAGGCCAGATGGCGAATACAGAGGCTGAGGCCGATGCAGCGATGGGTTCACGGTAGACAGGATGGGGAAAAGGGAATGCGGGTTCGGTTTCCACAACACGGTGATAGATCTTGGTATTTGTAACACTCGCGGCAGGACGTTCGTCTTTTCGATGTTCCGTGTTTGTACTGCATCCCTTTTCCAAGATCCACGATACCTGTGTGCTATTATAAGTTTGCCTTCTTGCTGCTGGGCTCCTTTCTTCTCTCGTTCTCCTCGTGGGCGCAACCTGTAGACGGTGAGACGTTTACCTCAGAGGAAGTAGCCTACTCCAACAGAGACATCTCGCTTGCGGCAACGCTACTGATCCCGACGGGCCCAGGTCCCTTTCCGGGTGTTGTGATTGTTCATGGTTCCGGCAGTAGCGACCGGTCCAACCCCTGGACATCGGCCTATGCCACCTCACTCGTCGAACGCGGAATTGCCGTTTTGCATCCAGACAAACGAGGCTCGGGCGCGTCAGGGGGGAACTGGCGGGATGCCACATTCCTGGACCTCGCCCATGATGCCATCGCGGCTCTTGATGTGCTCAGCGCGCATCCACTCGTGGATACCGCCCGGGTCGGCGTCATTGGGTTCAGCCAGGGTGGTCATGTCGTTCCAGTGGTAGCTACGCGCTCACCGGCGGTTTCTTTCGTAATCAATGTGTCCGGCTCTGTGGTCCCCATCCTGGAGCAGATCGGCGATGAAATTCGTCAGATGGGAGAACAGGAAGGGCTAACAGCGGATGAGTTAGCAACCGTCCAATCTATCCACAAGCGAGCGGTTGCGTATGTTCTTACGGGCGAAGGTTGGGATGCCTACGCCGAGGCATTGGCGGAAGCAACAAGAGGACATTTAGCCAATGCAGAGGTGGTAGCGGGTTTCCCAACGGAGCCAGATTCCCCAGCCTGGAATTTCCTGCGAACCATTGGAAACTTTGATCCCTTGCCGTACTGGCGCAAGGTTAAGGTTCCGGCGCTTTTCTTATACGGCGGTCGGGATGAAAACGTAGATGTATACAAAAGTGCTGATGTCATCGAAAAGGTATTGACACCGACCGGACTGGCCTACAGCCTGCTTTTGTTCAGAAACAATGGGCATGGCCTTTATCGGGACGATGCGATGGAATTTATAGCCCAATGGATTCGGGATGGTGGCATAGACTGATTAGATTGCACCTTACTGCAGAGTGAGTAGAGTTGAAATAAATGATAACTCACGCAGAAGCAGTCAGCACAGTCCTGAACACCACCGTATGAATCTGACAAGATCCTTGCGTAGTAGTAGCCAGTATTCCTGTGCAAGGCATTAAGAATAGGCTGCATCGGGTTTTTCATGGGTACTATTTTACCGAATCACTCATTCAACACCGTGGTCCATGCAACGAACCAACACGCTTTTTCTCTTTGCCTTATTCCTCGTTGTTGCAGGCTGTGCGGCCTCACGTACCAATTCAACATCCACCGACGAGTCTGCTATGAGCAACTCGGTCTGGGCGGTAGATCTTGTTCGAACGTTGCCTGGTCAGCAGGCAGAGTATCTTCGTTCCATCAAGGCAAACTGGGCCGATGCCCGTCACCTCGCACAGGTGCAAGGTGCTGTCCTATCGTATCAGGCTCTTGCTGCCGAGCCGGATTCAGCGAAAGGCTGGGATGTGATGCTGATGACGGAATACGCTGATTCTACAGCCTGGGCCCAGCGAGAGAAAATCTTCCGTGCTATCTTCGAATCTCCCGAATTTGTCCGGGTGGAAACAGCACGGCCTTCCTCTGAGATGCGGACATTTTTTGACGGAAACATCGTGTTGAAAACGGTTGTCTCGAAGTGAACTCCTACTTCAACGAAAAGCAGGCAGCACAATACGAGGTATCTGCAAGTACAATTTTTTGATTAAATAGGAGATCTAAGAGATGAGAAAGGTGCCTTGGGGGATCGTAATACTGCTCTTACTTGCAAGCTGTGATACCAGTGGGCCGGAGACACTGTCCACTGAAGAAGAGAAAATATTTGACCTTCGTATCTATGAATATCTTGATGCAGATACGAGTCTTGTCGGGACTTTTTCTCTCACAGCCGACAAGGCTTTTGATATCAACCGGACCACTCACAAACTCTATCCTGCTGCTTCACCTATCCAAGTTTTAGGGATGCAAGATCTTCAGGCTCATACCTCTGTCCCTAGCGGAGGACTGTTTTTTGCCATGAACGTGTTCGGTTCCCTCAGCATAGATCACATTACATCAAGATCGTATGGCAGAGCCACTTCGAAGAATGACATGCTTGCCATAGATAGCCAAGATGGTGTGGCGTTTCATTTTTTCTTCCTTGAGCGACCCAATGTGCTTCTGCCTGACTCAGTCATGGTGACCTATGGCCTTAGTCTTTATGCGGAAACGGATACTATTCAAGTGGAGGAGATGCTGTATGTAGCTTCTACTGATCCCGATAACTTGATTCGGGAAAGCCAGATGGAAGTAGCAAACGGATCATCATTGACGCTTGCTTATGGTGGACCCCATTTATTTCGATCAAGTCCGCATGTTGCTGTAAAAAGCCTTCCTCCCATGTAGGG
>DATGCC010000247.1:0-2128 GCA_035312345.1 Rhodothermales bacterium | reverse complement strand
CGCGATAGATCTTCCGGTCGCTGGCGGCTCAAGCGTAGAGACAAAAACCCTGAAAGTCATGTCGATGGACGATGCGTTTACACGCTTCGCCCGCGGCTGGACATTTAATTCTTGGGGCGGAACGTCTAGCCCGCAGTTTGCCGCCTCACAAGATACGCGGCCGGGATACTTTTACTCTGGCGCTGGCTCGCAGAAGTTCGAGATCATTAACAAGAACGGCGGCGAAGTGCAGCTGGTTCACGCTCACAATTTTGTCAAGGGCAAGACCTATCGTGCCACGCTAAAAATTCGCTCTGAAGAATCTACATCGGTAAAGGTGTTTATGCGTCGCGATGAGCACCCCTGGGACGCGTTCGCGAGCCGGACTTTGACGGTAGGCTCAGCGTGGCAGACAGTAGAGATAGAAGGCGCCTACATCGGCGATGTCGTTGGCAGCCTGCGCGTTGCCATCAACGCCCCTGCGGGTACCGTGTGGGTTGACGAAGTTACGCTCGCTGAGGTGGCTCGCAACGACATGGCCCCCGTCAGCACCGAACCCATCCCCGACACACTGTTCGGCATGCACGTGAACAAGCTGGGGGTACACAACCAGTGGCCAGGGTTGGGAACTCGTATCGTGCGACTCTGGAATACCGGTACTGATTGGAGCGACCTCGAGCCCGCTAACAATGCATGGGACTTCAGCCGCGGCTCTGGACTACGGCTGGATATGTACGTCAACTACATCCTGAGCAACGAGCCGGAGGCCAGCATTCTCTACACATTGGGCGTGACCCCACAGTGGGCTTCGGCTTCGCCCAACTCTAACGGATTTCGCGGCCCGGGATCCAATAGTGCCCCCAAAGAAATGGCGGATTGGCGCGACTACGTGCGCACGCTTGCAACGCGTTACGCTGGCAAGATCCGCTATTGGGAACTTTGGAACGAGCCGGACTATGCACCTCACTGGGTCGGTGGGTACGCAAACCTGGTCGAGATGGCACGAATTGCCCGCGAAGAGTTGCTCGCCGCGGACCCGAACAACAAACTGGTCGGACCCGGCTTCAGTGCAGGTCAAGGGATGCGCGGCCTAGAGGAGTTTTTGGTCGCGGGCGGTGGGGCGTATGTCGACATGATAGGTTTTCATTGGTATTACTCGACCAACCCCGAGTCACTGGCACCCATGATCGACAACGTGCGGGCGCTGATGAGGGCCTACGGTGTCGACGATAAACCGCTGTGGAACACTGAAGGGGCGTTCATCTGCAACAGCGCTGCGATGGATTGCAAGACCTTTAAGCCAACGCTGGCACAACTCCAGTCGGTCAATGCACGCGCCATGTTCATCATGGCCGCCAGAGGCGTTGCCAACTTCAACTACCACAACTGGGAATCGGCACCTTGGGGGTTTGGGCATTTGGTTGAGAGCGACTTCATCACGCCAACACCCGCCGCCGGCCCCTTTGCCGAGGCCAGAACCTGGGCTAGGGGCGCAAAAATCGTTGACGCCTTCCGAATCAATGACTTGATCTACGCGTTCAAACTCGAACGCAACGGCGAAATTGCCTACGTACTCTGGGCAACCCGGCCCGACACCGCCATCAATGTTCCGTCTGCCTGGGACGTGAACCGCGTCCGAGTGGTCACAGGTAACGAGGCCGCACTGCCCACGACGCGTCAGCTGGTGTTGGGAATAAAGCCCATCTTGCTGCGGCCCTAGGGAAACGCTGATTTAATGGCTCTGAGCTTAAGGCAACGCTGAAAAAGCAGTTGTCATTGTGAGTGTTTTGCTTATACAGTGAGCGAAACAACGGAGGGTGACGATGAAGCAACAGAGTCTTGCGATGGCGGCCGATCAAGGGGCGGGATTTGAACAGTACCGCAGGCCCACCAAACGAGATGTGTTCTTGCGAACGATGAACGAGATTGTGCCGTGGCAGCAATTGTGCGAGGTGATCGAGCCGCACTATCCCAAGGGTCAAGGCGGACGTCCGAGCATTGGTCTGGAGCGCATGCTGCGCATGCACTTTGTGCAGCACTGGTTCAACCTGGCCGATGAAGCCTGTGAGGAAGCGCTGCTGGACAGCACGAGTCTGCGTCGGTTTGTTGGCATCGACCTGGGGCGTGAGCGAGTTCCTGATGGCACGAC
>DATGCC010000246.1:0-11376 GCA_035312345.1 Rhodothermales bacterium | reverse complement strand
GAATGACCCGAAATCCGCTCGACTTTGTTGCGGCCCGTTGGGAGTTGATGATCAGTGGGCACGGTCCAGTCCGAAACCGATTTCTGATTTTCCGGTTTGTGATCCATCTTCTTCTCTATGTGCTCCGCAGTGTGTACGTGATACAGAAAGTGCCGCCTTTTTTCCTAACCTACCTGATCCATGCCTGCCTTCCAAACCCAGGGAACGCCCAACCCTAACAGTATCAAGATAGTCACTGATGGTTCTTCTTTCATTGATGAGGGCATGGAATCCTTCAATTCTGCGCAGGAAGCGGAAGGTCACCCGCTGGGACACCGCCTGTTTGCTTTGCCAGGAATTGCCAACGTCTTTATACTACCGCAGTTCGTCACGGTCACCAAACACCCGGCTACCAAGTGGGACAACCTGCTGCCCAAAGTGAAAGAGGTGCTACGATCCTATTTCGAGGAACGCGACGCAGCCTAGCTTAAAGCCCTGCAAGGAATGCGATGGTGTCGATGCCATCGGGATCCCAGGTGAGCGGCGGGCGATGCGCCTCTCCAGGACGCATCATATCTATTGGGGGCGACCACTGGGTGGATACCGCTTCGCGGGCCACCACGAATTGCACGGCATCTCCATACGCCTGGAGCCACGCGGAAACGTCTTCGAGGCTTTCATAAGGTACCCACCGCAGGTGCCCTGCGCCCTGCACCACCGCCTCACCCTTGCTCAACAGAAACTCCAGCCCCTCGCCATAAGCATGAGGCTGGTCGGTCGCTTGCAAAAAGGCTTGCTGCATCTTGAGCGCGCCCGGGGTGTCGGGGTGTGGTGGGAAGACACTGCGGAACGCCGCCAGGCCCTCCAGCAATCCGTCAGGAGGCAAATCAGCCGGTGCCCAGATCAGCGCGACACTGCGCCGACTACGTCCTTCGTGGAGCAAGGTATCCTCGGCGATGCCCTCAAATTCGTCGGCATTCTCCTGTCCATCCAACACAGCAATCGCATACCCCGTGCCCCGCAGCAACACCTGTGAAGAATCAATGCCCAGTTCTTCGACCTCGTCTGCCAGCGTTTCCATCTCTTCATCGTCTCCTGTAGCGATGAGCGCATCGGCCTCTGCCAGCACCTCTTCAAAGTCGGCAAAATCAGCCGGAAGCGCCGGGGCATGCTGCTTTATTTCATCCACGAATGCTGGCAACAGATAGGGGGATTCAGGTGACAAACTCCCCAGATACTGATGGCCTATCAGCACCACCGCCAGCAGATCGCGCAATCCGTCGAGCGGCACGTGGTCTGCATGGATCACACCCACCGTCTTTGGCTCCTGCGCCTTTCGCCCTCCGATCCAGGCCTCTATGGCTTCCTCCGTCAGCAAGCGCATCTGCTGGTTGATGGCATACGCCAGGGCTTCTTCCGTAAAATGATTGGGGGCCTCCAGCGTCTGCGTGACGGCAGCTTCTCGGGACGGATACTCGGGATCCTGCCAGTTCCGTGCAGCACGGGCGATGGCGGAGCGGATGTGGTCTTTGTGTGTCACTTCAGAAGCGTGTATCTCAAAAAACGAAGACCGCCACGCCCTCTCGAAGAAAGGGACGGGCGGTCCACGAGGTTTTATGATCTGGCCATGAGGATGGCCACATACGGATCGTTAGAATTTAATCGTACAGCCGAAGGCTTCGGTCTGAGGCACGCCGATAGCATTGCCCCCCACCATCGCCGTCAGGGCATCGCCCAGGTACGTCTTCTTGACGTTGCCGGGGTCGCCGGGGCTGTCATCAATCGTGCCGATATAAACGAGGGCATGGTTGCTATCAAAGACGAACGCGTGGGGCGTACGTGAGGCACCGAGGGCTTTGGCAAAGGCTGCGCCCGAATCCACCACATAGGTCATCGGATAGCCCTGCTCCTGCCCCACCGAGGCGGCTTCCTGCGGGAAAGCCGTGGCGTTGTTGGCATTAACGAGCACAAAGTTGACGCCCTGGCCGCTGAATTGGTTGTGCAAGGCCATGACGCGGTCCTTGAGCTTGTCGATCCACAGGCACTGGTTACTCCAGAAGAGAAACACCGTCCCTGCCGATCCGGTGAGGGCACCGATGGTGGTCGAGGACCCGTTCATGTTCTGGACGCTCTGCCCCTGCATCGGCAAGGCGGTGCCCAGCGGCAGTTCCTGCTCCTGTGCCTGCGCCGTCGAAACGGCCAGCCCCATACAAAGCAGCAACACGAAAGCGATTTTATATAAGATACGCATGGTTAATAACCGTCAGTTTTAGGGATGGAGGGACTGCAAGACGCGGGCTTTCAGGTCGTCGTAGCCCACTGGCTTGCCCTGCCAGAAATCGATGGGGCTGTCACCCTGACCGTACAGAATAGTGGCCGGAACGACCCCCGACCAGTCCTCGTGGAGGGTGTTGATGAAGTGGTTGTCTTTGCCCGTTCGGAGCATCGATGCCACTTCCCATTCCTGCTCTTCCAGGAATGATTTCACAAGTGCAGCCTCATCTTCAAAGTCCATCGATACAAAGAACACCACGACCCCTTGATCTGCAAGATCCTTGCCAAGTTGCATGAAATAGGGCATCTCTTCGATACACGGCGCACACCACGTAGCCCAGAAGTTGACGACCTTTACATCAGCCTCATTTTCAGCGATTTTGGCCTGCAATTGCTCGGCGGTCACTTTCTCAACCGTCTGTGCCTGCAAAGATGGGGTCGTAAGGGCACCAATCAGTACCAGCATGACAATAACGCAGATGGGGCGCATAGTGATACATTCCCTTTGCATGGACATAATAGCCCTAGCTGTACCGTAGCGGCTACATCAGGGTTTCTTCTTCAAATCGAAGATTTCTATATAGTTTCAAGCCCCTTTTCTGGATTTGAGAGACGGAGCATACTGCTACTCCCTCCACGCGATCATGGCTGGATACGCCAGACGGGATAGCTGACAGCGTCCTCTTCGGAAAGGTCGAGCACCTGCCAGCTTACGAGGCCATCGTCGGACCGAGGTTCCAGCAGATAGAAGGCGAGACGAGCCAGCGGCTGGTTGAGCGGCACAAGGGCAGTTCCCGCCGGTACGGTCTGCGTCGAGGTTTCGTACGCACCGAATAGCGTCTGGGCGTGGTGGCCCTGATACTCTCGTTCTGCCACGTTCAGCGAGTCGATGCGGAAGCGTTCGACAGCAATTGTCGTGTCGGCGGCGAGGCGGCGGTGGCGAATTCCATGCGCCTGAAGGCGATCCAGTACCGATGTGCGTTCGGCAGGCACAAGATACGCGCGGGGCACGGTGGCCGTTTCGGTGGGCTGGAAGGTGCCGAACTCTGGCATCGGCTCCACCGTCTGCTCATCAAGCCGCTGCAAGACCAGCTCGCCGGTATATGGATGGTGTGTTTCTTCCACGGCACCCATCAAGATATCGACTGGCTCCGCTGAGCGCTCGAACGTCGCCTGCACGGCCAGGTCCTTCCCAATGAGGCTTTCTCCGTCGGCGGCCTGTGTGAAAGAACGGATGTCGGTAGCGTGCTCATGGGCCACCTTCAGAATCTCCTCCACGAAATAAAGCGAAGCCAGGACGCGCTCCTCAAACGTGGCATAGGCATACGCCTCGCTCAGAATAGCAAAGCGGTTGCGCAGCCCTGTGTAGTTGTTGTTGAAGCGCGGACGGTGGTCAAACGTGTACCAACCGCGCTCCACATCCTCCATGCGACGCGGCGGGACGTTGCCGTAGTAATAATAATCCCACCCATACTTCTCCTTGATGCGCTCCGTCACGGTCGGCAGCCAGGTCTCCCGCAAAAAGCGGGTGATACCCGCTGGCGTGTTGGGATGGAGCGGCGGTGAGTAGGTGAGATGATAGGCATGGTAGGTGCCATTGGTCGTGTGCAGATCTACGACGAGGTGCGGGTCGTAGCGATTGAACAGACGAACCAGCGAGCGCGCTTCTGGCGAATCGAGCTTCATGTGGTCGCGGTTCAGGTCGAGGCCCTGCGCATTGGGTCGTTGCCCCATCCCGCCGATCGGGCCATTCTGACGGGGGCGGTTCGAAAGATCGACGCGCTCGTTGCCATCGGCGTTGTAAATAGGAGCAACCAGGACCACCAGCGAATCGGCCCACTCGCTGTGCTGTCCGGCAGCCAGTCCGCGCAAGAGCATCATCATGGCCTCTTTGCCACATACCTCTCCTGCATGGATGTTGGCCTGTATGAACACCCGCGTCTTGCCAGATGCCAGCACGGCTTCTGGCTCAGCGCTTTCGACATCGCCAAAGACAACCAGCGGCAGTTTGCGCCCTTCGTTCGTGTAGCCAAAATGCGTCAGATGCAACCGTTCTGAAGCGTTGGCGACGATCTCGGTGAAGGCAACGACTTCATGATAGGGCGTCGTTTCCTGATAATCAGTGGCCTCCGCCCGCGTACGCAAAAAGGCGAAGTCAATCTCCTGAGCACGGACGCCATCGACTCCAAGCACCAGCAGTAACAAGCAAAGCAGGACACAGCGTTTCATGAAGCAGCGATTCAGATGAGCGGGAAGGTCGCTGCCAAGATAGGAGAATCCAGGATGAGGCGAAAATTAGGAATTGAGAAAGAGCGCCAATGGGGATTACTATCAATCAAACAAGATATCCGTATTGGGAGATTATGCTACCCCTTGTCGCTGTTCTTGAGTGGTAGTGGAAGAAGCCGTAATCCGCGGGCGGCGCTTGTAATCTTTGGAGAGGATATGCCCGATGGAATCGAGGAGCATTTTTTTGTCGAGCGGCTTGTGTAAGCAATCGTCATAGCCCGCTGTCAGAAAATGCACTTCACTGCCATGCACGGGATGCGGATCGAGGGCAATGACGGGCACCTTGTCATACCCCGTCAACTCGCGGATCGGGGCAAGCGCTTCGGCGGCAGAGGCCGCGTTGCCAAATTCGGCGTCGATCAACACTACATCGTACTGCTTGTCTTTGGCGGCCCGCACCGCTGTCGGAAAATCGCTCGCGTATTCGACATCGAAATAGGGCGATAGAACGTACTGGATAAGCGTATGAACTTCCTCACTCTCATCGGCCACCAGCACCTTCGACCGGATCGACTCGCCGTTTTCGACCTGCGGGAAGGCGGCGGGGAAGGTGATGGTAAACATGCTGCCTTCGCCCTTCTCGCTATCCACCGATATGGACCCGTTCATCAGGTCGATGAGCCGCTTCACGACCGACAGGCCGATGCCGGTGCCCTCATAATCGCGGGAGAGGCCACTGCTCTCCTGGTTGAACTCCTCGAAGAGGAACGGCAAGAATTCATTGCGGATGCCGATGCCGCTGTCCATCACCCGCACGTAGACATGCTCGCTGTCACCGTGGACTTCCACGATGACGCCGCCCTGATGGGTAAACTTGATGGCATTGCCGATCAGGTTTTCGAGCACACGGAACAGGCTGGTACGGTCGAGACGAACGAGGATTTCGGGACGCGTGGCACGCATACGCAGATAAAGATCTTTCTCCTGCGCCAGTATGGACACCGACTGGGCCACCTGCTTCACTTCGTCCACAAGGTTGAAGACCGTCGGGTTCATCTCCAGATAATTCGAGTGCAGCTTCGAGAGATCCACCATTGCGTTGAGCGTAGACATCAGCCGCCGCCCGTTGCGCAGGATAATATCGACGAACTCGCGGGCATCGGGATCGACATCTTCCTGTAGCAATTGCCCGAAGCCCAGGATGCCGGTCAGCGGCGTACGGAATTCATGGCTGATGTTGGCGAGGAACGATTCCTTCAGCTCCGCCAACCGCTCCGACTCGCGCCGGATTTCTTCCATCTGATCCTGATAGCTCTTTAGTTCCGTTGTCTCGACGCCATAGACGACGACGGCGGTGACGTTGTCCGATTTGTCGAGCACCGGGTTGAAGATACGCGTAAACGTACGCATGGAGCCGTCTTCCCCTGGCAGCGTCTCCTCAAAAGTTACAGGCATTTTGGTGCTGACGACGCGCCGCCGGTGGGAACGCCGGAGCAGTGCCACTTCGGGATGGTACCCCATCTCCTGACAGAACTCGACATCCGTCTCTCCCATCAAAAACTCCCGGAGTGTGTTGTCCGGGATGGCTTTGGGGTTGGCGTAAAGGTACTGCCCCTGCGGAGCCGTCACCACGATTTCGATAGGCAGGTCCTCGACGAGGCGACGGTGAAAAGCTTTGAACAGCCGCTGCTCGTCTTTGTGGCGCGTGATTTCGTGAAAAGCGGTGAGGAGGTACGCCTCGCTGCCCACCCTCACCTTGCGCGTCGTAGCTGCGAGATCGACCGAGTTGCCGGTTTCCTGTTCTACGGTAGCCTCATACACCAGTGGCTCACCCGATTCGACAGCTTCTTTGATAGAGGCAGGCTCCAGTACGGTTTTCGTCTCGATAATTCCATTGAGTGCCAGCCGGGTGATGTGGTCGCGGGTGTAGCCGAAGAGGTCGCAGGCGGCCTGGTTCACTTCTACAATTTTCCAGCGCAGATCCGTGAGCACAGTGGGCTCGGGGCTTTCCTGAAACAGGATCCGGTCTCGCCGGGCCTGCCGCCGCAGTCGGTGCATCAAAAACAGCCCGGCAGCCACGAACAGGCAGGCTCCTGCCATAAACAGGATCATCCACGGCGACCACGCGGCCGCCGCTTCGGTGACCTGCGCTACCTCTTCCTGTAGCCCTCCAGACACCGAGCCTACCGAGAGCAAGACGCTTCCTAGACATGCGTTACTGTTCTCTTTCCGTGAGATCATCGGGATACTGATATAGTGGCCGTGGATCGATTGCTTCCCGCCATACACCCTGTTAGCAGGATTTTTCTTACATCCACAACATCGGCTACTCCCGAATTTTACTTAAGAGATCTCCCCAAGTATTCCATGCTTTCTTCTACAGATAAAAACCTACTCGAAAGCTAAGCAGCGACTGCCAGTCGGAAATGACAGTGCGATCCAAAAAATTGCGCACCCCGCCTATTTCTCCCCCCACCACAAACTTGCAATTCGGACAGGAAACGTACTCAATGCCAAGGCCCACCCGCGCTTGTGTACCGGTGCTTTCCGCCACCTCTACATCCAGTTCATACTCAAAAGAGAAACGTCTTTGACCAGGAACGTCACCATAGACACCAGCTTTGCCTTTTCCCAGGTTCGTCTGAATCACCCCACCACCTGCCAGCAAATAGGGCCGTAGCCCCACTTCAGGCCGCAATGTGTATCGAGCAAAAGCATAGGCCGTCTTGCTCTTCGCGTCAAAGTTGAAAGAGAACGTCTCATTGCTTTTATCATTATCAAAACGGTAGCTGGTATAGGTAACCCCTCCCCCAATGGCCCATCGCGCACCCAGGAAGACAAGGGCTTCCAGGCCAAATGCATGTTGAAACGACCTCTTGAACGCTCTGTTGATATCGAAGATGTTATCCTCATAGACTGGATCACGCAACTGTATCGTGAGCGGCCCCACAGCACTTCGGGTGATAAGTTGTCCGCTCAGTGACAACCCTCCTTTGAAAGACGGGCGTTCACTCCGTCCCCAATTCCGTTCCTCCTTTTCCTCTTCTGCCTGCAATCGCTCAGCATTGCTGTATAATCTTTCAAGCCTATCGATCCAGGGTAAATGCAACGCGTTGATACTTCCGAAATAGGTCCTGACGCTATCGATGGTACGTCGTGCTTGCTCATACGCCTCGGCTTCATAAGCCTTCAGCGCTCGGTTGTAATGGGTAGCCAGGCGCTTCTCAATCATTCGGAGATGCCTCCCTTTGAAAAAGCTTGCAGCTACGTAGTACCCGGCGGCATCCGTATACGCTCCTTTCTGCCCCAACTTCGTAAAAGCCTCATAGAGATTGGCAGCCTGGTACCCAACCTCCGCAAATTGGTACTGTTCTTCCTGACCCAAACGTTGAGTTACATATTCTACAATGTAGTCTGGATCCTGCTCTTTTATGGAAGAAAGGGTTTCTAAAGCGCGGGTGTAACCCTGCACCTGCTGACGATATGTTGCCCACGTCTCCTCATTCACATCGAGCGACTTAACCTGCTCGTCCTTTTGCTCCAATACGCTACGGAGTCGCTCAAAATCAACCGCATAGAGTAGGGAATCGAGATGCTGGCGTTCTGCCTGCGTCAGTTGTGTTGGCTGTGCATACAGGGGTGTAGACATGCCAATCATAAGTACAGACACAAGTATCCATTCCCTGAATCCTGATCGCTTCATTTTTCTCTTCCTGATATTGATAGTTTACACGAAAAACGTATGTATCCTGCAAAGCTATTTTTCCTGCTCTAAAAAAATGTATTGCTGTCAATTCCTATTTGGCTGAATCTCCAAGCGTGCGGCGTACCATCCAGCGGTTGAGCAGGAGGAATACACCGATGGCAAAGGCCCACTGCACGAGGCAGGTCATCACGCTAAACGGATCGGTGGGGTCGTACCATGTTTCGGGCGCATAGATCGTGGCGGACTGGTAGAGCCACCAGACCAGCAATATGACCGCCAGCGCAGGCACGACGTAGCCGATGAGCGTTTCCCAGCCGCGACCGGCCCGCCAGTCGCCCGGTGCGCCATCAATGGCGTCGGCACGGAAGCGAGACACACCGTAGCGAATGATGGCAAAGGCCACAAACGCACCCGAAATCATCAGCGCGACGCCCCACACAAAATCCTGGTTACTGAAAAAGTCGAGGTTGATGGCAGAGGGAATGCCCAGCAAAAACCCGATGCCGCACACCGCTGCCACGGCTTTCGTACGCGGCAGTCCCCCATCCACAAAAACCCGCGTGGCGAGTTCGATCATCGATATCAGCGAGCTAAACGCGGCGAAGGAAAGACCGAGGAAGAACAAGATCGCCAGCACATTGCCCAGCGGAATTTCGGCGAAAAGCTGCGGCATCCAGATAAAGGTAAGCCCGGTAGAGGCTGGTCCGCTGGTTTTCATCACATTCAATATGTCGCCCTGCGACATCTGCGAGCCGAGCACGGCAAAGACGGTCCCAAAAATGATGATGGCCGCCATGAGCGAGACGATGTTGTTGCCGATGCCAGTGATGAAGGCATTTTTGACGACCCCATGCTTGTGCTCCATGTACGCCCCGTAGGTAAGAATCAGCCCCCACCCGGCTCCGGTGTCCCAGGCGTTCTGCGTTAGCGCCTCCAGCCACAGCGACGGTTGTGCAAGCAGATCCCACTGCGGCGTGAAGAGGAAGGCCAGCCCATCGCCAGCGCCCGGCAACGATACGGCCCGGACGAGCGCGATCACCACGATCACCAGCAAGGCCGGGATCAGCACCTTGTTGACCCGCTCGATGGAATCAACGCCTTTCCAGACAGCGAGGGCACCGAGCCCCATCGCCAGCGCGTGGAAGACGAGCGGGAAACCGCCCGCCTGAAAGCCATCCCACACCCCCTGCGCAGCTTCGTTGGTCAACGGCAGCGGATTCAGCAGCATCTCCTGAAAATAGAATACACACCAGCCCGCCACGACGCTGTAGTAAAACATGATAGCCGTGGCGACGAACCCCACAAACGCGCCCATCCAGGCAAACTTCCCCCCCGCAATCTTGGCAAAAGTCCCAACGACGCCCATCCGCCCCTTGCGCCCCATGGCATATTCCGCAATGATCAACGGGACGCTCCACACAAAAAGAAAGATGATCCAGGCGATCAGAAAAGCACCGGCTCCCTCCTCTCCGCCGTTCTGCGCCGCGATGCGTGGGAAGCGCCAGATGTTGCCCGTCCCCACGGCGATGCCAAGTACGCTCAACAGGAGCCCCAGGCGGGACGAAAATCGCTGGTCGGAGTGGTCTGCCATGCCGGGATGTCTGGTTACGGAGTAGAAGGCGGACGAAGCGTGACCTGCGAAGTCGCCTCAGCAAGCCCATCGGGCGAGGTGGGCTTGTGCAGGTCATAATGCTGGAACTGAACATACGGCATCACCTGCGCATCGTAAAGCGGGCTGAAGGGATTGCCGCTTTGCCCCCCTGGATACATGCCATAGCCTACCGGCGGTGTCTGCGAGAAATCGACGACCACGCGCCAGCTTGCAGTGTGCGTCGTCTCCCGGCGACCTGCTGGTGAGAGCGTCGAGGCAAAACCGGGATACTCGACAGGTCCCCGCCAGAGGGCACCTAGTGCCGAGGACTGCGTCAGGTGCTTGAACACGATGTGGTGGTAGTCGCCCCAGCGCCAGTTCGCCACGCCCCATCCATAGCGGGCTTCTAGCGTGTCCGCCGTGGCATTGAGCGTGTAGCGTAGCAGGGCGCTGGCATCTTCACGCATTGTCGTATTTTTGATATCCAGCCACGGAGACGCAGGCTCGTTAACCAGTAAACCATACAATACATACTGGGCCGGACGACGCGCACGCTGGAAAGCGGATTCATCCCACGCAAAGCGCGTCAGCGCGTCCAGGAATTCGTCCAGCACCAGCGGCTCAGGACGATCGACCGTGGCATTACCATCCCAACCTGCGAGCAGTTGACGCAGCGAATCGGCGCGGGAAGAGAGATCGGTGAGGCTGTCGAGAAGCGGAACGAATAGTTCGTACTGCATGGCATGGACATCGGCCTGATAGCGCTGGAAGTCCTCCACTGTGTGATCGCTCTTACCCCGCAGCAAAGAATCGATGCGCAGCGAGCGGTAGCTGGATCGCCAGTCGTGCCCCAGGTAATAGGGATAGCTCGCATCCGTGGGCTGCTGGTTCGCTGAGGAGAGAAAGCCCTGTGCTGGATTGTTCGAGTGGGGCAATTCCTCGAACGGTACACGACCAACCCACTCCGCCTCATCGGTCGATCCATCCAGCAAACCTACTCCATTCCCCGACCGACGGATTGGCAGGAAACCTGTAGACCGAATGGCGATGTTGCCGTCTACATCGGCCTGCGCGATGTTTTGCATCGGCGTATCCCAATATCGAAGCGCGTCCTCGAACTCGCTGAGGTTGCGGGCATGGTGCATACCCCAGAGCGCGGTCATCGTACGGCTCGGCTCGTGAGCGGCCCAACGGAGGGCTACGGCCTCCTCCCCGTCCATCATCACCGGTCCCCAGTGCGAAAAGTAGATCGTGTCAATGACCGGATCGCTGTGAGCCACGAGAATGGTATCCGGCTCCATACGCAGATCGCGGAACCCATCATCGTAGCGATAGCGCGTGCCCGTGCTGTCGAGTTCGAGCGCGTAGTGGTCGATGACATCCGCGCCGGTGTTGGTAAAAGCCCAGGCTACATGATCGGTAAAGGCTTCGACGGGTAACGGCGTACCGGGCGTGGTGACCCCGTAGGTGTTCATCGTCGGTGTCACCAGATGTACTTCGTACCAGATGGACGGCAGCGTCACGCTCAGATGCATATCGCCGGCGAGGATGGGAGCCCCTGTCGCCGTTCGTGTTCCATGTGCCACCCAGTTGTTCG
>DATGCC010000245.1:0-6285 GCA_035312345.1 Rhodothermales bacterium | reverse complement strand
CCACTGAAATCACCAATGGAGACCGGACGTTCGGGACCATGCTAAGCCATGCGGTGGCTCGAAAGTATGGGTGCGCCGGGTTGCCAGATGACACGATTACCATTCGGGCGCATGGCTCCGCCGGACAGAGCTTTGCGGCTTTTGGCGCACCGGGCATTACGTTCCATCTGACGGGTGAGGCCAACGACTACGTGGGTAAGGGGCTTTCGGGAGCCCGCGTCGTTATCACGCCGCCCGAGGATGCCGGGTTTGTACCCCATGAGAACATCATCATCGGCAACGTGGCTCTGTATGGCGCTACGAGCGGCGAGGTGTTCATTCGAGGCCGCGTCGGCGAGCGGTTCGGCGTGCGCAACAGCGGCGTCCGGGCGGTGGTGGAGGGCATCGGCGATCATGGGTGCGAATACATGACAGGCGGTCGTGTGGTGGTGCTCGGGCCTACCGGGCGCAATTTTGCGGCAGGCATGAGCGGCGGCATCGCCTATGTGCTGGACGGCACGCATGACTTCCGCCAACGCCGATGCAATCCCAACATGGTAGAGCTGGAACCGCTTGATCAAGAAGACATGGATGAGATCCACGAGTTGGTAGAGCGCCATCTGGCATATACGGGCAGCGATGCCGCCCAGTGGGTGCTAGACAACTGGGACGTTGCGGTGAGTGAGTTCGTCAAAGTCATGCCCATCGAATACCGCAATGCACTGCGGAGGTTGGAAGTCGAAGAACCTGCTGCTACCGACATTCACGTTGCGGCGTGAGTACATTCTGCCTCTTTCGTCAAAGTCATTTGAACCGGATTCTTCTATGGCAAAGCCAACGGGTTTTTTAGAATACAAGCGGGCCTTACCGTCGCGGCGACCGGTGGTGAAGCGGGTGCAGGATTACCGCGAGATTTATCAGCTCTTCCCCGAGGAGCAGATCCACCAGCAGGCGGCGCGCTGCATGGATTGCGGCATTCCTTTTTGCCAGAGTGGCTGCCCGCTCGGCAACATCATCCCCGACTGGAACGACCTGGTGTATCGCGGCAACTGGCGCGAAGCCTTTGAGCGGTTGCGGGCGACGAACAATTTCCCTGAATTCACGGGACGGCTCTGTCCAGCTCCATGCGAGAGTGCCTGTGTGCTGGGATTGGTAGAAGATCCGGTGACCATTGAGCAGATCGAGAAGGAGATTATTGAGCGGGCCTACCGAGAAGGCTGGGTCCAGCCGCGTCCGCCGAAGCACCGTACGCGCAAGCGGGTAGCTGTGGTGGGGTCAGGACCATCCGGGCTGGCCTGTGCCGACCAACTCAACCGCGCGGGGCATCAGGTTACCGTTTTTGAACGGCATAACCGCATCGGCGGGCTACTGCGCTACGGTATTCCCGACTTCAAGCTCGAGAAAAGTGTCATAGATCGCCGCCTCGCTATCATGGAAGCCGAGGGCATTCGCTTCCGTACCAACGCGCATGTGGGCGATAACGTCGAGGTAGAAGAGTTGGCTGCGTTTGATGCCATCGTCCTGTGTTGCGGCGCTACCCAACCCCGCGATTTGCCCATCCCTGGCCGCGATCTGGACGGTGTGCATTTCGCCTGGGACTATCTGACCCGTCAAAATAAAACCGTAGCAGGCGACAATCTGAAGGCAGAAGGCTGGAGCCAAATCAGCGCCAAGGACAAGCACGTCATCGTCATCGGCGGCGGCGACACAGGCAGCGATTGTGTAGGCACAGCCAACCGGCAGGGCGCAGCTTCGATCACCCAGTTTGAACTGCTTCCGATGCCAGGTGAGGAACGATCTGAAAGCGATCCGTGGCCCTATTATCCAATGATTTTGCGCACCTCATCTTCGCACGAGGAAGGGGCCGAGCGGCACTGGAGCCTCCTCACCAAATCCTTCGAGGGCAAAAAGCGCGTCACGCAACTGAACACGGTTGAGGTGTCCTTCGAGGACGGCCGCTTCATCGAGCAGACAGGCACCGAAAAGCAGTGGGAAGCCGATCTTGTGCTGCTTGCCATCGGATACACCGGACCGGAGCAATCGGGCCTGCTCAAGGAGCTTGACGTGGCCTTGAGCAGCCGAGGCCACGTGGAGGCGGAGGCGGATTATCAGACCAGCATCCCCGGTGTCTTTGCAGCAGGCGATGCGCGGCGAGGGCAGTCGCTTATCGTGTGGGCCATCTCGGAAGGCCGTGAAGCCGCCCGCTCGGTTGATCGCTATCTGACAGGATTTATCTCTCTCCCCACGAAAGGCGCAGGCGACCTCATTCGTGCGCGGCGATGAGCTTCCGTTTCACGTGAAACCGCCGATGGGCAAGGTCCAAACAAACGTAGGGACATGATGCATCATGTCCCTACGAGGTCACATCAAAACGGCTTGGCTTAGAAATGAATCGCTGCTCCGGCAGTGGGCGCGATGTTGGCTTGCAGGCCGCGATCCAGCAGCGCGAACAGAGCGCTGCCATAAACCTGAATGCTCGGCGTGATGGCCCACTGCATACCCAATCCCGCATTCAGCGTATGATCGCGATCCAGCGCCGGAATGGAGCTCGCAGCCAGGGAGAGTTCTTCGCCCGTTGCATTCTCGCTGAGCTCGTCGTCGATGCCCGTGAGAAAGTTGGAAGACTCAATGTCGATTTTGGCGAGCAGGTCGAAGGCGAAGAATAGGTTCGACATAATCTGCTGGTTGAAGCCGGTGGCCAGTTTGAGGCTGTTGTTTTCGTTGCCGTTCCAGAACTGACCGCCTACGTTGACATACGGTTTAAATGTCCCCATCTGGTCGTATTCTCCGATAAAGGTCAACCGTGCACCGAAGTTACCCGCACCGAGGAGGCTGTCGTCGCCACGCCCCATAGGGAAGCGCAAGTCGAGCACCGCTGCCATATTGCCCACGTTCAGATTAGCCGGGAACCGGTACTTGGTGCGAACGGCCAGCGTGCTCAGGTAGGTCGCTGACTCAGGCTCATCCGCAAAACTGTTAAGATCGACCTGAATGGCACGGGCGTCGTCGCCTCCCAAACCTCGACAATTCAACCCGGCTCCCCCTTCGCCCACATCGTAGCGGCAGCCCGAGTTGTCGCCCAACACCTCGAAGTTAGTGCCTGCATTTGCAACAGACACGTTGACAATCGGAATCGCCACGCCCACATCCAGCCGGTTGGTGATACCGTAAGTGCCATAGAGCGTAAAGACGCTCGCGCTGATGTCGAGCGGCATATTTACGCTAATGACATCGCCGCCGCCGTTCTGCCGGAAGGCAAACGAGATATCCTCCAGATCCTCTCCTCTAATCTGCGAGAGGTTGAAGTAGGAATAATTCGTCCCGACCAGAAACTGCCCGCTGCCCACGGTGGCGCTGCTTTCCGTAAAAATGGGGGTGAAGCCGGTGACGATGTTGACGATCTCACCATCCTGATAAGCGGCGTCCAGGCTGGGCGGCGTCAGCGGGATGGCGGCCAGGTTGCTCTCGATGAAGGCGCTGATGCCAGGCGCGAGCGAATTCAGCACAAGGTCCACCGATTGGCTAAACGGGTTGTTTGCTACGCTATTGAAAAGGCAGGCCGCATACATCTGGCCGAGTGCGGCTTCGAGTTGAGAGTTGGCCTCCTCGGTCTGGGCCTGGGCATTCGAAGGCCAGAGGAGAAAGGCAACAAGCAGAAGGCTGAGGTAGCGGGTTTTCATCAATGCTGCGCGGTTTGGGTGAAAAGGAAGCAGGAATGACCAGCGCCTGTCGGTACATCGCGAGAGGGGCTCGCACGCAAGAATCGCTGTTTTAGTGCTTGGAAATTGGCTGGCTAGAACGGTTAATGAGGGCTTGGTGCTATTGGACATTGACCAGCGTCATGGTGCCGCCGCTTTCCTGCCACATCCAGGTAGAAGGAATCGGGAGGGAGTTCACGCGATCCTGGCCTTTTTGCTGGAAGGAAATATGCACCGTGATGGACAACGTCACTTCCGATCCGGCGCTTCTGAGTGCACTGTCGTCGATCACCACTCCTACATTGGTGATTTCAAACTTCTTCGACAACCCCTTTAGCTTCTCCTGATAAAAAGCGGCTATAGGGCTTGGCATCCCCGCCCACGAGGACGACATGATCGCATCCTTGAGCTTGTTGCGCAACGCCCGACTGGACTGCAACGCCATCTCCGTCGGGTTTACCTCCGGCTGCTGAGGCGGCTGTGCTTCAGGCGGATTGGTAGACGGTGTCTCGGGCTGGGTTTGATCGGTTGTTTCTGCCGGATCGGTTTGCTGGGGCGTTGTTGTTTCCGTTTCGTTGTCAGGGGTGCTGCTGGACGTAGCCTCAGCGTTGTCTTGCTGAGGGCTGCCCGACTCGCGCTGGGTCGTGGAGGGCTGCGTTCGAGTGGGCTGTTCTTCTCTGGTCGCTTCCTGCTGAGATGAAGCCGAGGAAGCATCGCGCAGGATGTCCGGGCCATCTTGCGGATCGGGCAGGTTGCCAAGGTCGCCATCATTGTCGACAGAGCTAAAGGCCGTAGAATCGCTGAGCGGTAGGCTCGATGCGGCGGGATTGTTCGCGTCAGTGACCTCTTCCGTAGGTGTGCCCTCCCGCTCCTCCGGCGTTGTCATCCGGTCGAACGCAAACAACCCAATGCCGTAGACACCGAGGGCGAGGCCGCCTGCCAGCACGAGCCACCCAAGGCTGGGAAAGCTGTTCTTATAGGCCAGGATCCGGTCTTTCCAGGAGAAAGAGGGGGCAACGGCCTCGCGTGCAGGAGTAGCCTGTTTAGCCTCGCCGTACGCCAGGGGCAAAGCCGCTACGTCCACCGTATCATCGCTGGTTGTAGCGGCAGCTCCTTCCATAATGGTTGGCATCTCATAGACCGAACTGCCAAACGCCTCGATATCGCTCAGCATCTCGCGGGCATGCGTATAGCGACGGTCAGGATCCTTCTCCAGCGCCTTCATTAGAATATCCGACAGGCGCTTCGGTACCTTACTGTTGAAATGGTTGGGAGCCGGGAAATCCAACTCGACGATGGCGCGCTGGATGCTGAACAGGCTGTCCTGCTTGTTGAAAGGCAATTGGCCCGAGAGCAGCTCATACAGCGTCATCCCGAGGGAGAAGATATCGCTACGCTGATCGAGGCGGCGCCCTGTGACCTGTTCCGGCGACATGTAGAACGGCGTGCCCGCCACACCCTGCGTCATCGTCATGTCGTGCTGCTGGTAGAACTTTGCCAGCCCAAAATCCATCACCTTGATCTGACGATTGGGTGTCAGCATGATGTTGCGCGGCTTGATGTCGCGGTGGATGATGCCCCGGCTATGGGCCGCCTCGAAGCCATGCAGCAACTGCTTGACAAGCGGCATCATCGCCTGCCACGAGAGCGCTCCTCGCTCGATCAGGATATCGGCGAGCGTCTGACCCTCCACAAACTCCATCGTCAAATAATGCCCCAACTCCGACTCGCGCAGCGTGTAGATGGTGACGATGTTGGCGTGGTGAATCCGCGCCAGCGTCTGTGCCTCCTGCTGAAACCGCCGCAGGAATTGCGCATCCCGAACGAGCGACGGCGTGATGACTTTCAGCGCCTCGAAGCGGTCGAGCGCAAGGTTTTTAACTTTGTAGACGATGCCCATGCCGCCCTGGCCCAGCACCTCCAGGATGCGATACCCGTCGATTTCTCGCCCGGTGAGCGGATCTTGAGACGAGTTATCGAGCAGGCTGGCGGCATAATCTTTCGCGGGGGCTTCCAGAAAACTGTTTGCGTCATCGTTAGCGCGAAGGAGCGATTGCACCTCTTGGAGCAGAGCGCTGTCATCCCCGCATTGTTCTTTTAGATAGGCCTCCCGCTCCGCTTCGGATAGCGCCAGGGCAGCGTCAAGCAAACCATTCACCTGTTTCCAGCGACTTGCATCCATCGTCTCACCGACTCTCACGTCCTTATCTGTGGCGACTATATTCATTACAAGTAACGGGTTTTCAGATGCTTTGCCAAATTAAAAATGGATATTTCGGATAGATGCCTGGCCGGTTCCTATTTTAGAGAAGGGTCCTCATGGGTAAACGCAGGAAAGTAGCATGAAAGAGATCATCGACCATCCTTTTTATATTCGACTTTCCAGGGTACAACAGGATCAACTGGTTACCTATCAGAAGCAACTGTTACATCTGAACCAGCGCATCAACCTGATCTCCCGCGACACCGAGCCGTTTTTCGCCGAGCGCCACGTCTTGCATAGCCTTGCCCTGACGGACCGTGGTTTTCCCCCTGGATGCACCATAGTCGATTGGGGCACGGGTGGCGGCTTGCCCGCCATTCCGCTTGCTATTGTTTTTCCAGAGGT
>DATGCC010000244.1:0-4160 GCA_035312345.1 Rhodothermales bacterium | reverse complement strand
CCACCGCCGTAGACCCCTGGGCTCCAGGATAAGGAATGGGCGGCATCAAGAGCTTCACCCAGGTCTGCCACTGGATGAACGTCGAGAACGAGGTTGAAATCGTCTGCCACGTCGTCATCGTGTTGGTCGTGTCGATGCCGGTGACATCCTTGATGAAGTTTTCCACGCTCTTCGGCTTGGGGATGCACGCCGCGATCCCTGCGATGGCAAGGTTTGCCAGAATGGTGAGTCCCATCAGGCAAACACCCATCGCGATGTTGGTTTGCCAGCGCGTCCAGTAGGAGACGTTTGTAGGCGTCGGCGGCACGGGTGGCCCCTGGGGCACGTGGGCCGAATAGCCCATCGCGCCCACCGCACAGGCGGGCATGGAGTTGATGAGCACATCCGCCATGGGAAATTTGGGCGAATGCCACATGAAAATGGGTCCCATGTAGGGATGCACGGGCGGCCCCACGACGGCATGCACATCGATACCGACGATGTTGTCCATCAGTTTTACAGCAGGCCAGAGTGGCATAAGGGATCCTCTAGGTGACTAGCGATTCACTTCGGTGACTTCGGGATTGCCGGTGATCCGGCGGCGGATGAAGGAAACGGACACCTGATCGCCCGCCTGAAGCGTGTTGTAGAGATCGCGCTCCACGGGTGCCTGCGCTGCTTCACCGTCTACGTCAAGGGTAAGAATGAACATTTCGGGCGTTGCTTGTGGCACCTGTTGGGTCCGACCATTGATAACCTGCGTTGTGTACGTCTGCCCGGCAGGACGGTACTCCTTGTCGATTACTGTCGCTTCGCCGTACTGTACGCTGAGACCAAAGCGGTCGATGCCCTGAAAAGCATAGTAGCCTACGGCTCCGAGCATGATGAGGGCAGCCATCCAGTAGACGACGCGGGGCGGACCAGGTGTAGGAGGTGCAGAACGATTCATCGAATCAGGATCTCTAGTTTTTTCATCTCTGGGAGCCAGTCGGGGCCGGGATACTCGGCGGCTGCGCGCCACACGAGGTCCACCTGCCGCCTCTGCTCATCTATGCGGATTTGTACGGTATGGAGGAACACCTCAGGCTCGCGTAGCTCCAGCCCGAAGTCAAGGCCCACCTGCGGGCGCTCGCCTGGCAGGTGGAAGGTGAGCAGGCCCTCCGGCACTAGGTTTTCCAGCCGCACCTCTTCGTCGCCGCACAGAAAAGGTACAGCCAGGCCAGGCGAGGCTCCATTGAAAAAGCAGAAATCCATGTCGGGCAGGCCGTGCTCTTCGTACATCTTGCGCTGTTCGGGAGGCAGCGCTGCCGCATAGGCTTTGCGCAACTCCTGCTCTACCTCCCGGTCGGCTGGCATGACCCCGGCACGTTGGGCGCGGGGATACCAAGATTTGCCGAACCACCCGAAGCTCTGTGGCATCGGCTGACGCTCCCAGTGGCGAATTTCTTCGACAAACAGGCGGCTTTGCGAAAGTGGATCGTTGGGATTTTCAAGGTTGGGCAGTTCCAGGTTGTTGACGGAATCGGGCGTGTTGCGCAGCACGAATCCCTTACCGAGGTGGTTGCGCGGGTAGGCACAGGGCAGTTGAGGATCCGAGTAGATATCGAAGCCGCCATAGGCCCGCTCGTAGCGCATCTCCATCACCGTGAACGGCTCCGGCCCCGTAACAGCAGGAAAGCCACGCGGCTGGTACTGGCACACGCGGTCGCCCATGACCTGCACCTCTTTGCGATGAGCGCCTACCTGGAGGGCGGTGCGGAGGCTCTGCACGGGGCGTCCGCCGGGCGCATACGCGCTGCCGTTGAACACGACATCCGTGGCCGGTTTGTAGGGGATAAAATCCGTCTCGAAGGCAACCGTCGAGTTCATCGGGTCGCCGAAGTGTTCGTCGCCCGGCACCAGCTTTTTATCTTCTTCGGCTCGCACACACGGCCTGCCCGGCTGAATATCATAGGTGCGCTTGACGAGCAGGCTGAGGATGTACTGCCCTTCGGGCGTCTGGCCCGGCAGCAGCACGTTGGGTTCGGTGCGGGCCGCTTCGTTGCCGCTGGCTCCGATATCCGATGGCGGGAAAGGTTCGGTCACGTCAGGCCACCTCAACGTTCATCTTCTTCATCTCGGGCAGCCACACTACACCGGGATAGGAATGCGCACCGCCCCATACCAGATCGACCTGCCGCTCCTCGACGCGCACGCACACGGTATGCAGCACCGGCTCCAGTTCGTTTTCGCCCAGGCCAATGTCGAGCATGAGGCGCGGGCGGTCGCCGGGCAGGGCGAAGGCGAAGGTGCCTTCGGGTGTCAGGTTGGTCAGGTGCATCTGCTCATCCCCACGCAGGTACGGCAGCGCGAGGCCGGGTGAGGCTCCGGTGTTGAACCGCACATCGTAGCTGGGCAGCTTGAAGCGCCGCGCCAGGTCGACCTGCCCGGCTGGCACCAGCCCCAGTCGCTCCTCGCGCATCACGGTGCCTGGGGGCACAAAGGCGGGCATCGCACCGACGAATGAGCAGCGCGGATACCAGGTGCGGGCAAACCATCCAAAGCCCTGCGGCAACGGCTGCTGGTTCCATCGGGTTGGCTCTTCCAGTACCACGCGCTCTGGCGTGAGCAGGTCGGCCGGGTCTTCCAGATTGGGCAGGCGCAATCCCTGCACGCCCTCGGCGGTGTTCTTCAACACCAAACCGGTCCCTATCGGGTTGCGTGGGTAGTAGAAAGGCAGGTCGGGGATGCTGTGCAGGTCTTTGCCGCCATACGTCTTCTCATAGCGTATTTCCATCTCCGCAAAGGGCACCGGCTCGGTGAACATAGGCGGGCGACGATCCATGTAGATGCACGTGCGATCACCGATGACGCGAATCACTTTGCGCCGATCTGCAATGTCTACCACTGCATCCAGGGCAGGCACGGCTTCTCCCCCCGGTGCATAGGCTTTGGCGATCACCACGACATCGGTAGCAGCCTTGTACGGAAACAGGTCGGTTTCGTATTTCACGCTCGCCCAGGTGGCATCGCCATGGTCATAGTATTCGTCGATCTGGGTGATAGGGGTATCCGTAGCAGCGCGGACGGCCTGCTGATTGGGCAGAAGGTCGTAGGTGCGCTTCACGAGAAGCGTAAAGAGGGGTTCGCCACCCGCCCCTTTTCCCGGTACCACCTGATATGTCGCGGCTTCTGTGGTTTCCATACCGGATTATGGATTGAGCATGACCATGCCGCCTTTGACCGTGTTGGTCGCCGCGCCATCGGAGAGGACGATGCTGCCCTCTGTGGTGTGATCGACATCAGCCTTGGAGGTGACCGACCCACCGTGGATACTCACCGACTCCTTACCGTTGATAGCGATGTTTGACCCGTTGATTTCGATCGTCCCGTCACTGTACATCGCAATTTTGCTCTTGCCCACTTCGAGCACAATCTCCGTCTTCGCCGTCAGATGAATCTGGCTATCCGTCGATTGAACGTCGACATCCATCTTAACCGTGTTGAGCCAGTCCCCATCGACAGTGAGGATGTTGTCTTTGTTGACGTAGGTGTTTTTATCTCCCTCAAAAACCGACTCGACGGAGTCCCCCTTCATGACAAACAGGGTATTGTCGCCCTCCTCAACCTGCACGGTCCGATCCCCCTTCAGCACCCACAGAAACTCGTCGCCTTCCTCTACGTGGGTCGTGCGGTTGTTGTGGATCGTGTTCATTTCGTCGTTGCCGACCGTCTTGGTACGGTCGTGCCCGACGTTGATGGTTTCATCATTGGTGACGACGCGGTTGTGGTCCTTTGTGGCGAACATGTAGATGTTCTCCTCGCCCACTTTGTCGTCGAAGGTCAACTCGTTGCGGCCCCAGGTGCGGATGACGCTCTGCCACTTGTTCTCGGACGTGACCGGCGATTTCTGCGATGGGTTAGGGGCCGTGCCCAGCGCCATCGGACGGTCCGGGTCGCCGTTCACACACGCCCACACCATCTCGGTCCCTTCGTGGCTGGGGAAATGAATGCCGTACTCCGGCCCCGAATAAGCCTGCTTCATGCGGATCCAGTGTGAGGCCTCGGCCGTCGGCGCATCGCCCTTGTCGAAATGCATCCGCACGCGGTAGCGGCCTTCTTCGTCAAGGTGGGCATAATCACCGCCCGCCGATTCAATCGTGCCTGTCATGATGCCGTTGATTTTCGGCACCGGCGTGATA
>DATGCC010000243.1:0-2251 GCA_035312345.1 Rhodothermales bacterium | reverse complement strand
TTGTTGTTGGCGTAGGCCAGCGCGGTGTCGGGCGTGATGTCGCCGGTGTGGAGCAGGCGCAAGAGATCCTGCTCCAGCGTAATCATGCCTTCGTCGCTGCCTTCCCACATCATCTGGTAGATCTCGTGGGTGTTGTTGTTTTTGATGGCGGCCCGTGAGGACGAGGTCATCCACAGCACCTCCTTCGCCAGGATGCGGCCGCCGCTCACCGCCGGGAGAAGCTTCTGCGAAACGACGCACCGCAGCACATCGGCCAGGCGGTGACGGATACGTTCCTGCTCATCAGGCGAATACTCGGCCACGATACGGTCGATGGTTTCCATCGCGCTGCCGGTGTGGAGCGTGGAGAAGACCTTGTGGCCCGTGTCGGCCATCTCCATGGCGGCCTCAATGGTTTCCGGGTTGCGCATCTCGCCAACGACGACGATGTCGGGGTCCTGCCGTAGCCCCTGGATCATGCCCTCGACGAAGTTGTCCACATCGGTGCCCACTTCGCGGTGGCGCACAATGCACTTCTTCGACGTGTGGATGTATTCGATGGGCTGGGCGATGATGAGGATGTGGCCCTCAAAGTCGTCGTTGTTGGCGTCTACGATGGCATCGAGCGTGGTGCTTTTGCCGGAGCCGGTGACGCCGGTAAAGAGGGTGAGGCCATCGCGCACGAAGCGAAACATGAAGCCATGCTCGATGCGGGGATGAAAGCCCAGCGAGCGCAGCGGGCGCGGCTTCCAGGGCAGCATGCGCATGCTCAGGCCCAACTGCTTCTGGTCCATGTAGACCGACGCGCGGAAGCGGCGCGCCATATCGCCGGGCACCTCCAGGCTGTAGCCGAAGTCGTGGGCGTAGTGCTGAAAGAGGTACTGCTGCTGGTACGGAGCCAGCATGGTGAGCAAGAGCATGTTGGCCTCTTCCATGCTCAGGCGGCCCATCTCGTGCTCGGGTCGCTTGAAGCCATCCACGCGGTACCAGATCAGTTCGTTGCAGCCCGGCCCGCCCAGGTCCAGATCCGAGGCGTTGCGCTCGACCATCTTCTCCGCATACTCTGCAAAGAGGGCGCGGGCGGCATCCCGGTCGGCCTGCGGCAAGGCATTAAGTTGCTCTGCGTAGACGCGCATCCGGTCCATACCTACGTATTCCGAAGAGGTCTCTTCGACAATCCGGTAATACGACGGCGGGAGCCGCTGTTCGTCTTGCGCAGTGGGTGGAGCGGAAGGAGCCGTGGCCTGTGGATACATAGTGTCTGGTAACCTGATGAAAAGAAACGGGCGTGGGGATTAAAATTCGCTGTAGGCGATGAGAATGGGACCAATGGGAGTGATAAACTCGAAGCCGGGGTCGGTGATGGCCTCTGTCGGAGAACCCCAGTAGATCGTCGGGTTGCCGACATCGTCGTAGGTGGAATTCTTGGCGACGATGCCACCCACGATGTAAGGCGTCCCCCTGAACGTGATCTGGTCCTCGGCATAGAGGGTCGTGCCATGCGTAAATTCACCATTAGAGGACGTACAGTGTTGGTTCTCTGATCCATTTTGCGGCCCGAGCCCCAGGCACGAATTGCCATTGAGCGTGAGCGTATTCATGGAGGCGACCATCAGCTTTGTCTCTTTCTCATCTGTCAACTCCCCAAAGATGCCACCCCCACTGCTGCCCCCGTTACCTCCTTCAATAGATACGTTACCCTCCGACACAATGACGCCATATCCTTTCACCTCGATACGACCGCTCAGAGCAAGATTTTGCTTGACGACCATAATAAAAGGGTTGTCCGCTGTACCGCAGGACCCGGAGTCGCAGTTGTAGTAATAGGGGTAAACTTCCGTGTCCCACGGCCAGGTTGAGGGCCTGGTGAAGTCCAGCACATTGGGCTCGGGCAAGTCATTGCCATTTATAGCAAGAGTCAAGCCGTTGACGGTATTGATATATGAGCCTGACGTAGCTGCATCTTCAATCAGGTTGGCGATATTGATTTCTTTGATGTCGATGGGCGGTTGCCAAAAGACATTCGAATCCGGGCCATTCGTATCTACATTGGGTTGGAAGTTATCTAATTGCTGATCCGAGACATAGGACTCGCCGCTGTAGGTGCCATATCCTTCGACCAGAAACGAGTTACCGAGCACGGTAAGGTCATCATTGGTATGGATACTGGCATTCTGATCGGCACGAATCGAGCGGACACTCATATTGCCGCCGAGTTGCATGTAGAAGTCGGAGGTAATCACGTTGCGAAAAGCGGGGGGGATGCCCCCAT